>CAINAY010000317.1 GCA_903846425.1 uncultured Noviherbaspirillum sp. | reverse complement strand
TCGAGACTCTTCTTTTAAAATCGAGATTGTCCGTATTAGCGACTTTTCGACGTCAGTCGCTCGCAAATTCGCACCATCGGAAAAACGCTGAGTTTGATCTAAGGTAATGCGAATTTGAAGCCCATCAGGCGAAAGGATATGCTTCTTTGCCAGGCGAGGAACCAAGTCATTAGTCACCGTATACTCATAAAGGGAATCAAAAACCTGCCCGGTGATCGCAGCAGTTGATACGTCCGTGACTCTGCTCGGATCAAGCTGAGACGGAGTGGAAGGTAGGCCAACCATAAAGACGTCAGCTTTACCAACTGCAGGCATAAGCACAAATGCGATAGGGGCTATGATGATTGCAGGAGTCAATCTCCCACGGTACCGCGATGATACTACCATCATCATCAATGCGGTCCCCACTGCGATGCTAGTCAGCAACATGGGACTATTTCCTTGATCGAAAAAAGCGAGAAGCATTACGGCCACCAAAGTGCCTAAGTATTGTGCGAGGCGCTGCTTAACAAATGCCTTGAGGCGAATTGTTTCAGAAGTAATTTGCTGCAAGATCATTGAGATTGAGAGTTTAAAACAGCCATCTGCAATTCCCATTCCTACGATTGAGAGATAGACAATGTATATACTTTTTGTATTGAAATATAGCACGCTAAAACCGCATGCCATTGCGGCGGCTACAAATATAAAATAGGCTGGATTCTTGATAAGTCGGTCAAGTGGCAGGACGCGCAATGTCAAAAGGGAGGTCAGAATAGCCACCACGAATATTGACGAAATCGTAGATGGTGATGCATCAAAACGATGTTTGAGGATATTGACCTCAACCACAGTGAACAAGCCGAGAGTGCACCAATAAAACAAATTCATGGCAAAGCCATAATTAGATCTATCAAATTCAGATCTTTCCCCAATCTTTGAAGTATTGGAAGGAGCATAAATCGATTTCTTTTCTTGATAGGTACGACAAGAAATCTGAAAGGTAACGAATGACAGGACAATCATACCAGCGGACGTATAGAATATAGATGAAAGACCTAGATACGTATACATGATCGGGCTTGCCGCAAACGCAACCAGTGCAGACGCTACATGCGCCATTTGGACGAAACGATTGAGTGACTGCCACTCTTCAGCAAAAAATCCGCGGACATGCGCCGTCAGACTGGCTGTTAGCAATGCCGCAACCACCAAACTTGCAAACCAACACGCGAACCACGCGAGAGAGAGAAAGGAATTAACTGCCGCTATTGCAATGAATATTGCGACAAAGGGAAAGCCGAGACTTGGAACAAGAGTCGATGTTGCCGCCCGTGAATTCACTAGAGTGAGCGCGACGAGGTTAGCGACAGCTTGAACCCCAACAATGATGGCCGTCTTGATTACGCCATCGTAGCCTAGAGCTGCTGCCACGATGCTTCCGATTGAGATTAGCTGAGCGGCACACGAAAATACGAAATAGGACAGAACAAATTGTATCTTAGAATTCATGCAATAATCTCGCTCTATAACCTAAAGTTAATCTTCTTGGAAAAAAACTTCACGATTGACGCTGCAATCCACTGGGATCAAGCGATATATGCGTGGATGCTAAAGGAATGCGTAGTCAATTTTTGGACTCAGCGGCTTCGATGCGATTTATATCGATGGCAAATAACATAGCCGAAAATAGTGCGATTCTCAATATTTGGTCCATGTAATGTCCTCCCTTACAACCTTTGCAGGGTTTCCCGCGACTATGGAATTTGGCGGAACGTGTCCGGTAACCACGCTGCCAGCTCCGACAATTGCTCCATCCCCTATGGATGCGCCTTTAAGAATCATGGCTCCAGTTCCAATCCAAACGCCCTTGCCGATGGAAATTTTTTGTACATCGCCGCCATAACGCTCCACCAGTAGCGTTCCGTCCTTCT
>CAINAY010000316.1 GCA_903846425.1 uncultured Noviherbaspirillum sp. | reverse complement strand
TGGAGCCAAGAAAATATTGAACTTGCGCCACAAGAGGCATCTGCTCAGCTATTGGCGTGCGCTAAGAAGTTAGGCTTGGATTGCAGCGAGGCAGAAATCGCAATACACCGCTGGCGCTATGCCAGCGGATTTATTAATCCAAGCCTGGAGTTTATTTCGCTTCCTAAATTCAACCTAGGTCTTTGCGGAGATTGGCTTAATGGTGGCAGGGTTGAGGGAGCATGGCTTAGTGGTCAAAAGCTGGCCATTGAGATTGAAAAGATTTAAATTTACACAGAGAGTTTTTATCCCCTAATTACACTGATGCAAAAAAAGTTTACATAAATTATGACGACCACTGCCTGTATCGAGCTAAGAGATCTTGAGTTATCAACTGACATTGGAACCTATGGTCCTGGGGATATTATCCCCACACAGCATCTTCTAGACCTAACGCTCTGGATTGATTCAACGCTTGTTTTAATTTCCACAGATTTAATGGCGAGTGTTTTTGATTACGATCCCTTGGTTGTTGAAATCGATAGCTTAGCGCGTGATGGACATTACGAAACTCAGGAAAGACTCATGACACGCATAGTTGAAGCATGCGCGAAATATCTCGAAATTGAATCCATTGAAATCGGACTTAAAAAATTACCAGTTCGCTCAGGAACTGGATCACTTGGCGTGAGACTGTCGGTCGATTCAGCAACGTTAAATAACATTAGAAGCTCTACTACGTCAGCGTAAATATGCCCTGATTGAGCTAATGATTTCATCGTACAGCTGTTGAATTTTTTGAATAAATTTCATTTTTTTATTAAAGCGAATTACCAAAATCGAGTACTGGTCATAATCTCTATTTGTCTATGCTAGGCCACTTTCCTTGCCTTACCCTTACAGTTCGTGAAACACCTCTGCAAGTGACCATTGCGGGCGGATAGCGTCCAGCCATGAGAGCCATGATCAGCTCAGCTTGAAAACTTGAGTGCGGCAACGCCGAGAATGATCAACGTAACGCCGAGTATGCGCATCACAGAAAGCGCATCTCCAAAAAAAACCACACCGACAATGAACGTTCCTGCACCACCGATACCGGTCCAGATCGCGTAAGCCGTACCAATGGGTATGTTTTGCTGAGCCAGCCAGAGAAAGTACCCGCTCAATGCCATGAAACTCAAGGCGATTGCGATACCGAGCCAGCGCGTTTCCGATGTCTGAGAGATTTTTATGCCGACAGGCCAGCCTATCTCGAAAAGACCGGCTAGAAATAAATAGGCCCAACTCATGCGCAGATTTCCATTATAAATTGAAAAATCATTACCACCCTATCCTCACCGGCGGCTTACCCGAAATATCGTACACAACTCGATTAACCCCACGTACTTCAATAATAATCTGATTCGACACCCCACCTAATAATTCATGCGCTCAATTCGCCCAATTCGCAAACATAAAATCTTGCATCTTTAGTGCAGGAAACATCATACATTGCCAACTGAAATAAGCATAACTGCGAGCCCCCGGAAATTATTTATCTTGTACTACAGAAAGATGCGATCGGAATTCTCCAGCACCATTATGTGCAACCATCTTCGTACGCTTTAGTACATCCGTGATACAGCAGGCAAACTCTATGAAATACATACTGCGTATACCCTTGGCAAGAAGGCCATTTAGAGAAATCTACGGGGCAGCCAATCTGTACACGCTAAGAGGGGTGAAAATCATGGATAGATTAAAAAATTTTCTGGGTATAGATCAGCACCGTGCGATTGGCCAGCTCAAT
>CAINAY010000315.1 GCA_903846425.1 uncultured Noviherbaspirillum sp. | reverse complement strand
CTTGAGCGCTACGTGTGCTGGATCTAAGCGCGCGCTGGACACGCGCTCATGCAAATCAGCATCTACTGCCTTCACATGCGCTAAAAAAGCAGCGTCTACCCTAATTAATGCTGCAGCATCGTACAGATCAGAAAACGCCAAGCCAAAACCGAGTTTGAGAGGCTTTGTAGCCTCAATAGTCTTATCAAGCACTTTGAGCCAACCTAAATTAAGTGATTACAGAGGAAACACAACGATATAATTGGAATTATCTCAGAAAAGCACATGATTTCAAAAACTCATTCTCACAATAATGCATGTAATGCTACAAACACGACGTCTATATCGCTTGTCTACATTAAGGATTACACACCAAGTTGAAGATGCTTATTGGTTAATATCATGCGTAACATTTTTTTCAAAATAGCAGATGGTATTCATTATTATGCGATCGCGATCTCTTATTCAATTTTTGAATATCAATAACGGTTCGGAGCACTACATATCATGCTAAAAATCACTTGGTTTATTGCAGCCGTAACACTGGTGCTGATCTTGAAACTACATTTATTACCCGCCCTGTTGGCCGGTTTATTAGTGCATCAGTTAGTCCAACTGATTATTCCCAGCCTGCAAAATCACATTTCTGATACGCGAGTTCGCTTAGTTGCCGTCGGTATTCTGGCCATAATTGTTGTGGGTGCTACTGCAGCGGCGATTGTCTTTACGCTGACTTTTTTCCGTAGCGATACCGGCAGCTTAGCCAGCCTGTTCGGTAAGATGGCGCAAATTATTGAAGATGCGAGAGCCTCGCTACCCAATTGGTTACTCGATTATGTACCGCAAACGACTGACAATGCTGCTTTCGACCTACAAACTGCCACAGTCAGTTGGTTGCGCCAACACGCCACGGAATTAAGTGCAATTGGTAGAGAAGCGGGCTTGACCTTAGCCCACATACTCATTGGCATGATCATTGGTGCAATGGTCGTCACGCGGGAGTCTGTTGCGCAGCACTCACCAGGGCCGCTGTCTGCTGCGCTCTTAGCACGGGTGCAGGGCATAGCCAACGCTTTCCAGCGCGTGGTGTTTGCCCAAGTTAAAATTTCGCTCATCAACTCCATACTCACCGGTATTTATCTAGCAATCGCACTACCTCTATTTGGCGTTCACCTGCCATTTACTAAAACACTCATTATCATCACTTTCTTTGCTGGTCTATTACCCGTGTTGGGCAACCTCATCTCCAACACTGTCATTATCGTGGTTAGCCTTGCCCACTCACCGCACGCCGCGATGGCTTCTCTCGCATTTTTGGTGGTGGTGCATAAATTTGAATACTTTCTCAATGCGCGTATTGTTGGCAATCAAATTAAAGCTGCGGCCTGGGAGCTCTTAACGGCCATGTTGATTATGGAGTCGCTGTTTGGTCTGGCCGGCGTGATTGCCGCACCCATTATTTATGCTTGGGCAAAAGACGAGTTAAATAATGCGGGTCTAATTTAAATACACCGACTCCGTATCGATTGACATCAACACCGCACGCCATGCTCTACAGCGTACGCTGATGTCATTGATATGACTTCTGCTTGCCGCCTTTAACCATGATCTTTTTTGAACATTAAATAAGGCGATAACACTTCGGCTGAGGAGCGCCCTGGATACCAAAAGTCTGATGGAAGTTTAGTCCGCAGATTTCATGCGCTCTGGATCAGTATTTGCATAGAGTAAATTTCTACACTCTGAATTGTTGACAATACTGT
>CAINAY010000314.1 GCA_903846425.1 uncultured Noviherbaspirillum sp. | reverse complement strand
GCAAAATCACTACCTGCGCTTATTGCGGTGTGGGTTGTGCATTCAAAGCCGAAATGAAAGGCAATGAAGTGGTGCGCATGGTGCCTTGGAAAGATGGCCAAGCGAATCACGGCCATTCTTGCGTTAAAGGTCGATTTGCGTGGGGTTATGCGACGCATAAAGATCGTATGCTTAACCCCATGATTCGTAAAAAAATTACCGACCCGTGGCAAGAAGTGTCGTGGGAAGAAGCAATTGGTTATGCAGCGAGTGAGTTCCGTCGTATACAAGATAAGCATGGACGCGATTCCATCGGTGGTATCACTTCGTCACGCTGCACCAACGAAGAAGTGTATTTAGTTCAAAAGTTAGTTCGTGCTGCCTTTGGTAACAACAATGTAGACACGTGCGCACGTGTTTGCCATTCACCGACAGGTTATGGTTTGAAGCAGACCTTGGGTGAATCAGCGGGAACGCAGACCTTTGATTCGGTGATGCATGCCGACGTCATTATGGTGATTGGTGCTAATCCTGCAGTGGCGCACCCTGTGTTTGCATCGCAAATGAAACGCCGCTTACGTCAGGGTGCCAAACTGATCGTAGTTGATCCACGCACTACAGAAATGGTGAAGTCACCTCACGTTCAAGCGGACTATCACTTAAAGCTTAAGCCAGGTACTAACGTGGCGATCATTTCAGCACTGGCTCATGTGGTGGTGACTGAAGGCTTGTGTAGCGAAGCCTATATCGCTGAGCGTTGCGATGCGCAATCGTTCAAGGATTGGAAAGAATTTGTTTCGCGTCCTGAAAATTCGCCTGAGGCCTTAGCTGAAGTAACCGGTGTGCCTGCTGAAACAGTTCGCAGTGCGGCGCGTTTGTATGCGACCGGCGGTAATGCAGCGATCTATTATGGATTGGGTGTCACCGAGCATGCGCAAGGCTCCACCATGGTGATGGGCATTGCTAACCTCGCTATGGCAACGGGTAATGTCGGGCGCGAAGGTGTGGGTGTAAATCCTTTGCGTGGTCAGAATAACGTGCAAGGTTCATGCGATATGGGTTCGTTCCCGCATGAGTTGCCAGGTTATCGGCATATCTCTGACAGCATTGCGCGTGCTGAATTCGAAGCGCGTTGGGGAGTTACGCTCAATCCCGAACCCGGCTTACGTATTCCGAATATGTTTGATGCGGCACTTGATGGCAGCTTCATGGGCTTGTATTGCCAAGGTGAAGATATTGTTCAATCGGATCCGAATACTCAGCATGTTGCCTCCGCTTTGTCGGCGATGGAATGCATCGTAGTTCAGGATTTGTTTTTGAACGAAACCGCAAAATACGCGCATGTATTTTTACCGGGTTCATCGTTCTTGGAAAAAGATGGCACGTTTACCAATGCTGAACGCCGCATTTCGCGTGTTAGTAAAGTCATGCCAGCTAAAGCAGGTTATTCGGATTGGGAAGTTACTCAGTTGTTAGCGAATGCTTTAGGTTATGCGATGAAGTATGCGCATCCATCAGAAATTATGGATGAGATTGCATCGCTGACGCCGACCTTCCATGGCGTGACATTCAAAAAGATTGAGAAATTGGGTAGCGTGCAGTGGCCGTGTAACGATGCGGCTCCCGAAGGTACGCCAATCATGCACATTGATACATTTGTGCGTGGTAAAGGTAAATTCTTCATTACCCAATATGTACCAACAACCGAAAAAGTTACGCGCAAATTCCCATTGATATTGACTACTGGTCGTATTCTTTCTCAATACAACGTTGGTGCACAAACTCGTCGTACCGAGAACGTGCAATGGCATAGTGAAGATCGATTGGAGATTCATCCGCATGATGCTGAAGAGCGTGGCATTCATCAGGATGCTTGGGTAGGTATTGAGTCGCGCTCAGGTCAGACGGTTTTGCGTGCCACGATTACTGAAAATGTGCAGCCGGGTGTGGTCTATACAACCTTCCACTTTCCGGAATCAGGTGCGAATGTGATTACGACCGATAACTCGGACTGGGCAACCAACTGTCCTGAGTACAAAGTCACAGCCGTGCAAGTAATGCCCGTAACTCAGCATTCAGAATGGCAGCGCGACTATCAGGAATTTAATCGCCAGCAATTAGAGTTGGCGCATCTTGAGTCTGAAGCGGGTGGAGCGTAGACATCATAAAGTTCGTTAACCGTTTGTTTGTGAAGCTATCTAGCTATGGTTGATTCTGCGTTAGCGGATGAACTCACCAACAGCGCCGATTCGCTAAAGCAGGTATCGGTGTTACGTGTTCGTGATGGCGAGCAAACGATTGCGATGGATGTGATTGCGGTTGAAGTGCCGGTGGCGCTGGAATACAACGGCATTTCGCATGTTGTGATGTTGGCTTCACCGGCCAATTTAGAAAATTTCGCATTAGGCTTTTCGCTTTCGGAAGGCATTATTCAGCAAGCGTCTGAGCTGTATGCTTGCGAAGTCGAAGCTACAGCAGCAGGGTGGTTAGTGCACTTAGAGATTGCCGCTGAGCGTTTCATGCTGTTGAAAGAGCGGCGTAGAAATTTGGCAGGGCGTACAGGTTGTGGTTTGTGTGGAACTGAATCACTTGAACAAGTTACTCGCTGCAAAACGGTGGTGTCGCATCGTCATCACTTTACTGAGGCGGCAATATTGAATGGCATGCATGCCATGCAAAATTTGCAGCCCATGCAAAAGCAAAGTGGTGCGACACATGCAGCTGCATGGATGACGGCACAGGGGCAGATTGAATGTGTGCGTGAAGATGTTGGCCGACACAATGCGCTCGATAAATTGATTGGTGTTATGGCAGAGCAGAAGCAGGATTTCACTGCTGGGGTGTTGCTCATCACTAGCCGTGCTAGTTATGAAATGGTGCAAAAAGCAGCCATCATGAATGTGGGTGTGATTGCAGCGATCTCAGCACCGACCAGTTTTGCGGTGGAATTGGCCGAACAGACCGAAGTGACTCTGATGGGTTTTATGCGTGATCAGAGTTACGTAGTGTACACCCATGCTGACCGAGTGCGAAGAGACTGATCTACTACAGTGAGAATAAAAAGGTGCGACTATGGATGTAAATAACCTGATTAGAATGGCGAATCAGATTGGTGAATTTTTCGAGAGCATGCCTGATCGAGCTCAAGCGCTGGAAGATATCGCCTCCCATATCAAGCGCTTCTGGGAGCCGCGCATGCGCCGCGCTATTTTAGAAGGCCTCGATCAAAAAAATACAGAAGAATTTAGTGACATCGTGCGTGAAGCGATCACTAGCCATCGAAAATTATTAGCGTAATTCATATTAAGCGGCGTTCAGTCTGGATGAGGCCGAGGCTGATAGTTGAACCGACTTAAAGAAGGGGCCATGAGTTAACAACTCTTCGGCCTCAGGTATCGGCAGGGGCGCCGCGATCAAAAAGCCCTGTATCTCATCACAACCCATCGCTTGCAGCGCAACTAGCTGCTCTTTCGTCTCTACTCCTTCAGCCACCACGGCCATACCCAAGGTTTTTCCAATTTGTATCATTGCCTGACAAAGTGGTTCGCTTTGATCTTGTGAAGACAGCGCTTGAACAAATGATTTATCAATCTTTAATACGTCCACATTTAATTTTTGCAGATGGGACAGCGATGAATAACCGGTTCCAAAATCATCAATCATCAGTTTCAGCCCCATGCCTTCCAGCATGCGTAGTTCTTCTTGCGTCGTTTTATCATCGCCGACCATGGACGATTCGGTCAACTCAATCGCTATCTGGGATGACGATACACCATAGCGTTGCATGCTGCGCTCTAGGGCCTCTCGAAATGAGCGATCTTTTAACTGCTTAGCAGAGACATTGATGGAAATAGGCTGAATAGATCGTCCTTCATTCATCCAACGGGCAATTAATTCACAGGTGCTGTTGGCAACCCAGTTACCGATGTCGACAATTAAATTAGTTTCTTCTGCTAGCGGTATAAATCGGTCCGGTGAAATTAGACCCATGACGGGATGTTGCCAGCGAAGTAGTGCTTCGAAGCCGCAAAGGTTTCCATTGAATGAGTCAACGCGCGGCTGCAGATACAACATGAGCTGATTTTCAGGCACAGCTTGTTGTAGTGCCGTTTCCAGCGTGACGCGATCGCTTAAGTGATCATGCATGGCGCTGGTGTAGCGCGTGAAACGATCTTTACCTGCACGTTTGGCTTCGTACATAGCAATGTCGGCGGCTTGTATGAGCGCTTCAGCGGTTGTCGCATCATCCGGGAAAATAGCTCCACCAATAGAAGCGCGCGTGCGCATAGTGGTCCACTCACTACCTTCACCAGCAGAGCGCAGGCTGATCAAAAGATGAGAGGCAATTTCTCCAACAACGTTGATATCTTCCAGCGACAGAAGCAGCACCATAAATTCATCACCGCCAAGTCGGATCACATGATCTTGTTTGCGTATGGATTCGCGTAAGGCTTGGGCTATATCAATCAGGCACCGATCACCTTCTTGGTGCCCTAGTGTGTCATTAATATTTTTAAAATTATCGAGATCAATAAACATCACACCGAATTTTTGGTTCGATGCTGTCGCTTTTCGTATGATTTCAGGAAGTTGTTGATTCATCCAATGACGATTCGGAAGTTGAGTTAACGAATCCGTCATCGCTAATGCCTGCAGTTGCTGCTCTTTTTCTTTGACTTCGTGGATATCGCGCAATGTGACAGCTAAACCCATGTCGGCTCGCACCGCGCGGCAGTGATACCAGCGTTTAAGATTGAGACT
>CAINAY010000313.1 GCA_903846425.1 uncultured Noviherbaspirillum sp. | reverse complement strand
TTCCCAAATAATAATGAGTCAACTGCTGAATGCAGAGCGAGTAATTTTTTTACAGTGTCTTTATCTTCCCCACTTTTTCGGCTAATCGCTGTCGCCGTCACGGCGCATGTGGCGCTGGGCGCGGCGCGTGTCACAACCGCGCTGTATGCGCTGTCGCTGCATGCTTCTGCATTTACGGTTGGAACATTGATCGCACTATTCGCATTGTTTCCCATGCTACTGGCCGTGCCCATGGGCCGTGTGATTGATCGTATAGGTATGCGTAAACCATTGATGATCGGCTGCTTGCTTGCCACAGCGGGCGTATTGCTGGCAGCATCGATTCCGGGCCTAACCGTGTTGTATCCCGCCGCTATGCTAATCGGTACTGGCTTTATGGCGATCTTCATCGGCACTCAACATGCGGTTGGCGTAGTGTCAGCACCTGAGCAGCGAACTGCCAGCTACAGTCGTCTATCGCTAGGTTTTTCCATTTCATCATTTACCGGACCATTGATTGCTGGATTCATGATTGATCATGTCAGCTACTCATATGCTTATTTAAGCTGTGGCTTGTTCACAATCGCTGCATTCGCGTTGACTATGGGTGGTGCGGTTTCACACGTGACTGTGCAACCCGTCACGCATCACCACAGCAAGGGCAGCCCACTAGAATTGTTGCGTGATCGCGAACTTCGTGGCGTTTACTTTATCGGCATTTTATTAGCCGCGGGGTGGGATATGTTTACCTTCGTCACACCCGTTCATGGATCGCAACTAGGCTTTTCTGCTTCTACCATAGGGATGATTCTTGCCAGCTTCGCTGCTGCCACCTTTGTCGTTCGATTAGCCATGCCCGGTATTGTTCAGCGCTATCGAGAGTGGCAAATACTGACGGTCGCAATGAGTGTGACCGCACTCTGTTACATAGCATTTCGTTTTATGGATACACCCTTCTCACTCGCCGCCACCGCCGCAGTACTTGGACTCGCCCTAGGTACCGGTCAACCGAATGTACTGGCCTTACTGCACACGATGGCTCCCGCTGGACGTGGCGCTGAAGCGATTGGAATTCGTGCGACTATAGGGAATGCGAGTTCCATCATGATGCCCATCGCGTTCGGAGCAGCAGGTGCCGCACTAGGAATGTTTGTCGTATTCTGGAGCCTTAGCTTGGCCATTGCTGCGGGAATCCCTCTAGCGGCGAGTAAAGCAATGGCGCAGTCTCGAAAAAAATTATCGACTTCACAGGAATAAAAACGTATGTCTATTGCTGATTTACGCCGCGACTACAGCCACGCGACTTTGTCTGAACACGAAGTAAGCGCTGATCCCATACTCCAGTTTGACGCATGGTTTAAACAAACCTTAGCCGCTGAAGTACCTGAACCGAATGCGATGAGTCTAGCCACTGTCGGCTCTAACGGCCGTCCCTCGTCACGGATTGTGTTGTTAAAAGATTTTGATGCGCGTGGCTTTATTTGGTACACGAATTACGAAAGTAAAAAAGGGCACGATCTCGCGACCCATCCCTTTGCTGCTCTGACCTTTCATTGGGTAGAGCTAGAACGTCAGATACGTATCGAAGGATCAGTAGAACGTGTAGCTGAAGCTGACAGTGACGCGTATTTTCAGATACGTCCTATCAAGAGCCGCTTAGGTGCGATTGCTTCTGCACAGAGCCAACCTATCGATAGTCGCGAACATTTAGAAGAAAAATTTGCGCAAGCAGAAGCACAGTTCGGTGATACACCACCACCGCGTCCGGCCCACTGGGGTGGCTATCGATTAAAACCTACCTGGATAGAATTTTGGCAGGGACGTCGCTCACGTCTGCACGACCGTATTGTGTACACGCTAGAAGCGGATGGGCAGTGGTCACGTCAGCGCCTGCAACCCTAAGGCTGATAGAGTCTATTTTTTACGTAATTTATCCGTAAACACTTTTCTGAACTTTGCGACCTTCGGTGCCACCACAAAGGCGCAATAGGATTGCAGCGGATGGTTAACGAAATAATTTTGGTGATACGACTCAGCGGCATGAAACACAGGCGCTTCAAGTAATTCAGTCACAATCGGCGCATCCCACACATGCGCCATTTCTGCCATCACCTTACGTGCAACGCTCATCTGCTCTTCACTGTGCGTGTAGATCACCGATCGGTATTGAGTACCGACATCATTACCTTGACGGTTTAATGTAGTCGGATCATGAATCGTAAAAAAAACTTCGAGTAATTCACGGTAACTGGTTTGCTTAGTATCGAATTCTATGCGCACCACTTCTGCATGCCCGGTCTGACCGCTGCATACGGATTCGTAATCTGGGTTAGCTGTTTGGCCGCCGCTATAGCCCGACTCGATGCTAAGAACACCGCGCATCTCTTGATAGACCGCTTCTAAACACCAAAAACATCCACCACCTATGGTTGCAATTTCGGTTGTCACGATTTACTCCTGTTGATTCGATAAATTGACTGATGCTGTTTTTTCAATCGCTGAAAAATGCAGAGTCTGCATATCACGCAATGAAGGCAAGATAATGTTTGTTAACGATTCAACATCAAATATCGAACCCGTTACCCATTGCGATGACGCTCTGGGTGAAAGCTTAACGCATAATTCACTCAGACTCAGGTGATCGATTGCACCGGATGCGGAAGGCAGTAGCAATGACTTTAGCAAGGGATTTTCTTCATTCACTTCCGGTTCAAAATGACACCAGTCCGCTAATAACTGCGGTAAATAATACGTAGTCCTTCCGACTACCGTCGTGCGATCATCCACCACAACGTGCGATATCTCAGCTTGCTGCACGAATGACATGGCAGCCTGCATGGATACACCTTCCAGCGGCATGAATGCAGCACCAATGCGAAGTAAGGCCGCATACAAAACAACTACATCGGGATGCGATGCACCTACATAGGCAATCGTCTGACCTTGTTTCACACCCCACTCACCTTGTAAACGCGCAGAGGCACGTTCAATACGCGACCAAAATCGGCGATAGGTAATCAATCGCTCTGGTAACCAGTGACACAACAGATCGCCATGCTCGTGCGAATGCGCCGATAACATCGCAAGTAGTCGGGAAGTTTCAATCATCGCAGCGGGAAAGCTCAGTCAAATCGGGACAACTCCGCAAGAAAACGCTAACTTGGGCATAATCTAGTTTAATTACTCTATTTACATTATGTCTAACTCAATACTGAACACCCCAGAAACAGCATTTAACGACGCACACTTCCGTGGTGCCTTGTCGCAGTTTGCTACGGGAGTCACCATCATCACTACGCGCGATGAAACTGGTGGCTTCGTTGGATTGACTATCAGCTCGTTTAATTCCGTATCACTGACACCGCCACTGGTGTTGTGGAGCCTGTCAAATAAAGCTAGCAGCATGCCGCTGTTTACCACTAATTCGCATTATGTAATCAATGTACTCGCCGCTGATCAAGCATCATTAGCCGAACGCTTCGCCAGTCGCTTACCCGATCGTTTCGATGGCGTGAGTTTTGATCTGTCGCCTACTGGGATACCGGTATTACAGGGTGTCGCCGCTTGGTTCGAATGCCACAATCGCAGTCAATATTCTGAAGGCGATCATACTATTTTTGTCGGCGAAGTAGAGCGCTGCACCTTTGAACCTAAACCTGCGCTGGTATTTCATGGCAGCCGCTTTGGTACGGTCGAAGGCTTAGTACCGCTTAGGTAAACTAATTTTCATCGCTTCAGTAATCGCTCCACGACATCGCTTGATTCAAATGCTGCTCGACGCAGGCGATCATTAACACCCTGCCACTCATCGCCCGTTGGTGGGCGTTCAATCACAATCAACTCAGCATTCTTTGCATCTAATGTGCGTAAGCTTGAATACAAGCGATGAGCATAAGCATCTGCATGGTCTGGCATCTGTTGATCAAGCTTTATTTTTTGTTTTTCATGAGTCAACATTGAGTACTGCGCTGAGTACTGCGCTGAATAATGCATCAATGCATAAGCTATGTGCGCATTATCCAAACGCTGCAACAGCGGCAGTAGCTCTGCACTATCAATTAACACCAATGGTGTGTTCGGTGCGTAATGCGCTTCGAGGCTACCGGATACACGTGGCGCCGCAGCGTCTGATGGTGTAGCTAGTCTGGGCATACGCCCCAAACACTGCGCTAGTTGCGTGACGCTGATCTGACCCGGGCGTAAAACAACAGGTCCTACTGTCTCTAATCGCGTCAAGTCCACAATCGTCGATTCAATACCAACATCGCTTTGTCCACCATCCAATACGCAAGCAATCGGGCTGTTAGTGGAATGTCCAAATTCATCCAACACATGCTGCGCTGGTGTAGGGCTAACATGACCGAATCGATTTGCGGATGGCGCAGCAATGCCACCTTGACCGTGGCGAAACTCTGCCAACAAAGCACGCGCCACCGGATGCGAAGGACAACGCAAACCGATTGAATTCTGTCCACCAGCAACTGCCGCAGGCACGTTATCAGCACGCGGCAAAATTAATGTTAATGGCCCCGGCCAAAATGCATTGATGAGTAAATGGGCCTCTTCAGGAATAGCACTCGCCCAACGCGTTAAATCAGCGTTGTGCGCCACGTGCACAATGATGGGATGATTGGATGGTCTGCCTTTAGCAGTAAAGATAGCTGCAATCGCTTCCGGATTCGAAGCGTCTGCTCCCAAGCCATAAACCGTCTCGGTAGGAAATGCGACTAGCTTGCCCTGCTCCAGCAAGCGCGCCGCTCGCTGAATTTCTTGAATATCCGGCATCATGGCATCAAGCTTGAATACCAAGTAATTGACACGCAGTGAGACACTGCTTCTGCGCCTCTGCAAGATGTTCAGCAACAAAGCTTACATGACCCATTTTGCGACCGGGACGCGGATCATCTTTGCCATACAAATGAAGATTGGCACCTTTGAGCGCCAGTAATTTATCCCATGCAGGCTCAGTCGGATGCTGTGAGTTATTTGTAAACCAAAGATCACCCAACAAATTCAGCATCACAGCAGGCGAATGCTGACGTGCATCACCCAAGGGCAGTCGCGCCATCGCTCTGACTTGCTGTGCAAACTGACTAGTAATGCAGGCATCCATGGTGTAATGACCGCTATTGTGTGGACGCGGTGCCATTTCATTCACCACTAAAGAACCATCACTCAGCACAAAAAATTCTATGCACAACACACCGACGTAACCTAGGCGATGAATGATTTCTAGTGCAGCCGCTTGCGCACGTTTAGCGCAATCATCACTCACATTCGGACCGGGAACGGTCGTAGTAAAAAGTATGCCATCTCGATGCACATTCTCAGCGATGGGATACACCACTGCTTCACCGTCGGCACCACGTGCGGCTAACACTGACACTTCGTAGGCCAGCGGCAGCATTTTTTCCAAAACGCAGTCGACATGATTCATGCGTTCAAAAGCAATGCGCACATCTTCTTTAGATTTAACGCGTACCTGTCCTTTACCGTCATAGCCAAGGCGAACTGTTTTTAAAATTCCCGGAAACAGCGAGTCAGGAAGTGCATCAATGTCAGCTGCAGCAGCAATACGTTGATGCGGTGCCGGCATCACGCCTGAGGCCTTTGCACAATCGGTGAAAAATTTTTTCTCAGCCAATCTATCTTGCGCAATCGAGACACACGCTGCGGTCGGCGCTACAAAGGTGTGCGCAGCTAAGATAGATAAGCTTTCAGCGGGGACGTTTTCAAATTCGGTAGTCACAGCAGAACACTGTGCACCGAGTTCCAATAACGCGTTAGCATCGGTATAGGCCGCCGCTAGCAAATGATCAGCTGCATGTCCGGCAGGGCAATCACTCGAAGGCTCAAGCACGGCCACTTTGTAACCCATGGCCTGTGCAGCATGCGTGAACATACGACCAAGTTGACCACCACCCATCACACCCAACCAAGTAGAAGGTGAGGCCGACGGTTTACATGAATTTTCTGGTGGAGTTGACGTGCTCATGCAGGCAAAGTCATCGCTTTGGCAGCGTCTGTTTGTTTAGCGCGGAAACTAAGTAATTTGTCAGCGAGTGCTGAATCATCCGCCGCCAACATCGCTATCACCGCTAACGCGGCATTCGCAGCCCCTGCTTCACCAATTGCAAACGTCGCAACCGGTATACCTTTGGGCATTTGAACAATCGACATTAGCGAATCTTCACCACGCAAATATTTCGATGGCACCGGCACACCCATCACCGGCACAATGGTTTGAGAAGCCAACATACCGGGTAAATGGGCAGCACCTCCCGCACCGGCAATAATGGC
>CAINAY010000312.1 GCA_903846425.1 uncultured Noviherbaspirillum sp. | reverse complement strand
GGGGTCGGTTTCCAGAAAAATGTATTGGGTACCCCAGTAATAAAGCAAATTTCTTAGCGGTATTGGAAGGCTAAAAACTGACAGCGATCAAATCAATCTCGAATGAAAGTCACTACATTTGGTAACATGCTTTGGTAACTTAAATAAATTAGCTCGCAACTCCACATATCTATTGATGCATAGGCGGACGTCATCTCCGTCAATAGTTACTGTAATACACAATTCTACATTTAACGTCTTGGCTAAGTTTCTGGACGCCCTCTTTCTGGTGGGGTCGGGGATTCTAACTCGCTACCATGTTTGAAATTCCATCCAGACTTTGAATTGACTTCTTCAGCGGGTATTCAAACAGCTAAAACGATCTGGTCCGCGTCTCAATTCCGGAATGAGAAAAGCGCTGAACCAATTCAGCCCGGGGCGCAGATGCCAAAGCCTCAATGATTCGCTGCGCCTCATCCACTCTACCGGACGCATAAGCCGCGTAATAAGCCAAGTGCGCCTTCTCGGCTTGCTGAAGGTCAGTCGCATTAGCTTGCATCAGCATGGCTTCGCGGTAATCATTGGCCAAACTTGGATCTTCGTTAATTAAGGCTTGAATCTTCTCTCGCAATGGATGAGGGCCTACCCGTATCCCCGTACCCGCGACGTCTGGTGCTAATTCAATCGTAGGGTCGAGGGCAATTCCAGCATTCGCTAACTTCGATTGGACCCGGGTAGACGCGTCCTGCAGTGCACGCTGCGCTTTTTCTGCGAACTTCGATATATGAATGGGTTCGCCGGGCTCATTACCGTAATAGTCACACGCCATACGGATGGACCGTTCAACGAACTGATCAAAACTTAATTCAGGTTGTGCTGGGGTACCACCCGTTGGCTCAGAAGATGTGGAGGCTATCACTTTCCGTTGTGCGGTCACATCTACAGCACGGGCCTTCTCATACAAGGCTTGAGCCTCCGGAGAGATTGATACGCTGCAATCCGATGTAGTCCGGATTTTCACCTCTGCGGCGGAGTCTTTAAGTTTTGCCACATGCGCCGGCCCACCTTGGTATCCAAGGCTATTTAACGCCTGCCGCTGAACGTTCAAACCGTTAATTGTCATAGCGAAGAAAAATTCGAAAAAACTGAATTCTTCCCAGCAAAATCGATGCCAGGCCATAAATCGCCAGAACACAAGGGATTTCGACGCTGAGCGGCATCCACTTGCCGCTAAAGGCAGACAAGAGCGGCAAAGGTATTCTCCTGCACAGAAGACGCTGCAATTCCTATTGCAAAAAACCATAAGGTATAAGCAATGCAAAGCCGCCGCCTCACGACCGCGACCTGGATTTCGCTGGGAACCAGTAAATAAAAACTATCCCCAGCATGCACGTATTGGTTCAATGAGTCAGAATGCTGGCTTATTAACACAAGGTGGTACCACTTCGCTGATCAACACTACATGATGGGGTGCAGTGATGGCCTTAATAGAATGTAGTAATGAACTAGCTATGAATACACCGAATAGGACTCGCCGCAAGGCATTGGGTGCATTAGCGGCGGGCGCGATGATGGCAACTGATGGCGTTCAGGCTGCAGTACGCGGTCTAGCCTTTTCGTCAAACGCTACGTTGGATGCCATTGTGATCGGAGGTGGCCTTGCCGGATTGTCTGCGGCACGCCAACTCAAGAACCAAGGTGCCTCAGTGGTGGTGATCGAGGCCCGAAATCGACTGGGTGGACGGATATCTTCTCAAGTCCTCCCAAACGGACAGGTGATTGACCTCGGTGCTCAATTTGTTAGTAAAGCTCAGCGTCGTATTTCTAAGCTTGTGGATGAGGTGGGTTTGACTCGCGTTCAACCACATGACACCGGAGACCACTTATTCATTTCGTCGAGCAAAGCGACCCCGATTCGGGTTGCAGCCGATGCTATGCCGCTGCCGCTCTTCGGCAAGCTGGACATGCTGTTGGCAAACTGGCGCTTTGAACACGCGCTTCATAATTTTCGTAATGATATCTCGCATCTTGATGCGATATCTGCGTCGACTTTCCTGGGCAAACTAACCCACACTGGAGTGACTGAATCGTTTCTTTCCGCTTTGATCGAGGGGGAATATTGTGTGTCGCTTGATGATATATCGGCCTATGAACTCCTTGAGCAAGTCACTTCTATGGGTGGATTATCTGGATTGAGTAACTCAGACCAGTGGTTTCTTTCAGAGGGAACCGAACCTCTCGTTCAGCACCTTCGTACAAGTGTGGGAAACGGATTGGTACTGAATTCACCAGCACAAAACCTTGAGATAAAACCCGACAGTGTTACCGTTGATACACCACGTGGGAAATACAAGGCTAGGCAAATCATCGTGGCTGTTCCGCCCCAGCTGTACGATCGAATAGGCTTGCTTAATTCAGTACCTCCAAAGCATTCGCGAGTTTTAGCTGCCTATCGTTCAGGGAGAGTCATAAAAACACTGCTGATATTCGATAGGCCTTGGTGGCGCGATCGGGGTTTATCTGGCCGCATACAACACATAGGTTCTTTCTTTAATTCGGCAGTTGATTGCTCTTCCCCGCAAGGCCGGGTAGGAAATTTGGTGGTTTTTAGTACCGCCCGCAGTGCACGCCAACTCGAAGTGAACCGCTCAGAATCGGTTCGAATACGCCTCGCGATGGAGTGGCTGCGTGAAGTATGCGGCACCACGGTTCCGTCTGTGATCGCGGCTCGCTCTGTTGATTGGAGTGCTGATCCGTGGTCCCTCGGTGGATATGCCAGCGTCAGATCATTGGGTGGCTGGCTCGACGCTCCCAGTCTCTTCGCTACCCATGGACGAATCCACTTTGCCGGCACAGAGACTGCGACTGAATGGCGTTCGTACATGGAAGGCGCTCTGCAGTCAGCTGAGCGTGCTGCGCAAACTGTTTTATTTAATGGCTCAAAGTAACCATGTCGCTTTATTTACTTTTGCAAAACCTGCGCTGGGTCTTTTGGAGTGAAGTGTTAATGATGCGCTCGGAAAGAGTGAGATTTATTCATCTGCCCCGCACTATTCATCAGCATCAATGGTTGTGTTTGGGTTCT
>CAINAY010000311.1 GCA_903846425.1 uncultured Noviherbaspirillum sp. | reverse complement strand
TCACGAGCGCCATCGTTATCACCGATTTCATTGCACGCTACGGCAAGGTCCAGTTTTGTTTTAAGCGCTAAGGTTTCGGCCTGAGTATGTGTATGAGTATGAGTAAACGTCGTTTTCGACGTGACACCTGTTTGAGTGAAATCGATAACTTCAGCCGTGGCGGTGGATGAAGGTGGCCTAGCAATACTTGATCCTTCACGTCCTTCCTGCAGCATGCCATCGAGGCTAATCGAAAAATCAGCGACTGTTGTCGCGGGTTGATCGTTCAAACTCGAGGTGAATTTGGATGGGAGATGCACGTTAGCGTTAGCGACATTCATTCCTCCTGAAGGTTCTTTGAATGACCTCATGGGTGAACCGCTGGTTGTGAGTGGATTACCAACTTCCATCTTCTGAGCTAATTGCGCTGCCTGCATCCATTCTGCGCCCTGAGCATGCGTTAATACACGCAGCTCGGAAGCCAGAGTAGTAAATTTTTTCTGATCTTTACGTGCTGCGTAAATTTCAAGTAACTTCACACGTAATGCATGCCGCGTAGGATGGGCCTTCAACGCATCAAGAAGTATTTCTTCGGCTTGCTCATCGCGACCATAAGCGATATAGACATCCGCTTCTGCAATCGCATCAACTTCATTCGCATCCAATTTACTCACCGAGGGTACAAAATTGGAATGGAAAACACTGTGATTGGTGTCCACGTGTCCGCCCCCTGCATGCCCAAAAACAGAACCGGCATCGGCTTCGGGTTCAATACGCTGAGATTGCATAGCGTTGCGGTGTTGGTATCGGCGTTGCCGGCGCAATAAAAACAGCAGTCCAACGAGAGGTACCACTCCAGCCACACCTACCCATATGAATGACTCGTCATCCCATTCTTTTGAAATTTTCTCAACGTCAAAAAACGATTCAATCTCAAAAATCTCTTTAACTTCAACTAAATAATCGTTATCACGATCTGGCACGGCTGTTGGCTTAACGCCGACTTTATTCGCTTCGGGAGTCACAGTCGCTGTTACCGCAGTAGCGGGTGCGGCGTCCTTAGCTTGCACGGCAGCTTCGTGCGGTGCAGGCTCAGGTTGAGGCTGGGGTGATACCGACTGATCACGAGTCACCAACTGGCTCTGTAGATCGTGAATATTTTTCTCTAGCTGAGCAATCCGCAAATTTGATTCAGCCAGCGATTTTTCATTGGCTAGCTTCTCGAGCTCTTTGAGATCGAATGAGGATTTTTCTGACGAATCGGGTGCGCTTAGCTTTAGCTGATCTTTGGGTGCTGCTGATGGCGGCTCCGTCGCTGGCTTACTTAGGCTACCGCTATGACTTTGATTCGCTGGCGTGCTTTCAGTGGCTGTTTTTTTCTGGGTGCTAGCAGCACTACGTTTTTTTCTATCTGCCATCGCATGATTGAAATCACGCGTCTGTAATTGCACTTGCTTTATCGCTTGTTGAGCATCGATGCTGAGCATGACAGAGGACTCGGGTATCGTTAAAACCACCCCTGCCTTCATTCGATGAATATTCTTTTGCTCAAACGCCTGAGAATTTTCTTGCACAATCGCCATCATTACCTGAGCTGGCGTAGCGCCGTTCGGTTGAACGCTGGCAGCTATCTGACGCAAGGTGTCGCCAGATTTTACGAGTCGCGTTGTGGGTTGAACGTCTGATGCCTCGGCCTTAGTCAACGCAGCATCTTCTTTTTTTATATTAGTAACTTTGGTAGCTTCACTAACTTGCTTAGCTGGCTCAGCTTGCTTAACTAGCTTTGATTTCTTGGTGGCAGCTTTCGTCTCTGCAGCAGATGGGGAGATTGGAGTAGATGCAGCTACCGGCTCCGCAGCTAATTTAGGTAAGACAGGAGGCACGGTCACTAATGGAGCATGATCTTGCGTTGAAGGCGGATCCAACAATAACGCATACTGTCGTACGCTACGATTACCACCAGCGCTTACCTCGATTAACAACATCAAGAAGGGTTCGGTGATGACCTTATCCGAACTTAAATGAACGTGTGTACGACCTGCTTTTTTTTCTACGCTAAGACGAACTGATCGAGCAATCAAACCGTAATCCAGACCCGCTTCGGCAAACATCTCTGCCGGTGCCAATCGAACCGACAAAGACTCGGCTTCTTGCGCCGACAGCACCACCATATCAATATCTGCATCCAACACTTGCCCCAAGGCGGAGCGAACCACGACATCCCCCAAAGCAAGCGCGAACGAGTGCACGGGTAGCGATAACAATACGGCCAGAAGAAACAATCTATAAAGCATCGATGAAAAATAGCGTGAAGAAATACAAGAAGAAAAGAAAATGCAGAGAGCCTTCAACCCGAAGACCGGAGGGGACAGTAGCATTCACGATAAGACATCGCAAGTTAACTGAATCTGTGGCGCCATAAAAAAACCCGCTTGTCGTCCAACAGCGGACAAACAAGCGGGTTAGGTTGTGGTTTGACAACTCAACCTGGGATTTTTTTATGCTTCTAAAAGTATTCTTAACATGCGGCGCAAGGGTTCGGCAGCTCCCCACAACAACTGATCGCCGACGGTAAATGCCGATAAGTAGTCGCCGCCCATTTCCATCTTACGCAAACGACCGACCGGAATCCGCAAGCTGCCGGTAGTGGCTGCGGGTGTTAGATCGTGCATGGACGCTTCACGTGTATTGGGAACAACTTTTGCCCACGGATTGT
>CAINAY010000310.1 GCA_903846425.1 uncultured Noviherbaspirillum sp. | reverse complement strand
AGGTGACGCTAGACTTGGGCCTTCAGCAACACGCGCTTTAGCTGTGTAGTCCTGATAGGCCGGTATGCCCACAGCAGCGAGGATGCCGATGATCGCGACGACGATCATTAATTCAATTAACGTAAAGCCTTGCGTAGCTCGTAAAGAGCGGACGCGTTTGGTATTTCTCATTAGGTACTCCCTAGACTAGATCAATGAAAGTTGATCCACTAAATGGTGTGGATTGGTTCGCACTGGCAAATTGCGTGCCTGACATCAAATTAATTCTTAGTGAGTCGTAATGATGCGTATTGTTTTGAATCGTTTTGAATCAAGCGAAAATTTGTTTACGTTGATTTTTCTCATCAGTTAAATATAGGTTGATAATCGATAAAAATGATCGATGATCAATCATATTTTCTGATGTTACTTGCGCGGATTCTTGACTAAAAATCTAGATCGAAATTTGCACTGCGATTAAAGCGATTGTGCCTTACCAAAAAATGGTTTTAAAGACAAATAAAAGTCTATAACAGACAAAAATTGTCAGTTCGATTGTTAGTCGTGCCCTAGCCTTAAATATGAGGGCAGGTCTATGGTCATAGCTGAACGCTAAACATCTCCTAGGGACTCTTAAAATGATCCGATTTTTTATCGTTTCTAATAAGAATCAAAATGCTAAAATATGAAAGTAAAGCGCTTAGCAAACACAAAACGCGACCGTGACTGAGTAAGTGACAAAGGGACATGAACCAACTTCCTGATTTACTCAGCCCCGCGCATAGCAGCGCTGGTGCGCACGAATATTCGTTTTAAATAGGCATTACCCCAGAATTTTTTAAGTCACTACGAACGTTCAATTCCAGACCCAGGTTCTGGCATAGCATCAAGTAAGTATGCAAGTAAGGGCATTGTGATGAAGCAGCGGCAAAACATGATGACTGGATATCAAGACACGGACGAAGTTCGTGCGCGGTGGGCTCGTCGGCTGCAGAGATTGGTTTTGATTACCGTATTTCTTTGGCTAGGTATCAAGGCCCTGTTCGCGGCGCCGGGTAGTGCATGGATTTGGGCTCTGGGAATTTACGTTGTTGTGGTGCTTTGCGCGCCATTCATCTTGAGCTGGTTTGGTAGTCGGCAGCGGCGTGGTTGGCGACGCGAAGGTGTTTTATTTGAGCCGAGTTTGCCCAGACCCGTATCGGACATCCCCGAAGAGCAAGAATGGACCGTAGCGTTTCATCCGGCGATACGCGTACCGCTGGCGGTGGCATTGATCGGTTTGATGTACTGGGTTGTGGTGCTAAATGAAATGCAAATGCCCGGTGAATGGCTAGTGGGTACGTCGGTGGTGGCCATTATTAATTTATGGGCTTGGCGTGAACCCTTGATTCTCGTTCTCATAGTGGTTGTAGGTGTTTTACTACTTACCATTGTTGGTTGGCTCGTAAGTAATCTTCCATGGGAAGGCATTGTGGCGGTAGTCATTTTGCTGGCTGGCCTCACAACCTACGGTGTGATTCTGCTGCGCAATCGGCAATCCAAAGAAGTGCGATAAGTATGAAAAAGCAACCGGGCATAAATGGCGACTACATCATTCTCAGCAGAGAAGAGCGTTTGTCGAATGCCACGATTCCAACCCTAGTTAGTCTGGGCACACCAGCGGCCGTGCAAACTTTGTACGCATTCAGTCCTGACCAAGGTCCCGCTGATTGGATCATGCCATTGATTTTGTGGTTGTACGGATTAGTTTTTTGGTTCAATTCTGAAGGTTTTCAATTAGTCAAAGCCAAGCATTGGCGATGGACTGAAGAGGCGATTGAGGAACAGCAGCGCTACATGAGTGATACGCGCATCGCTAGTCGACGTTTCTGGGGTCACTGGTGGGTACGGTTTCCGGTTGGGTTGTTATTTTTGGGTGTTGGCGTGTATGCCATGTTTAGCAAAGATTTCAGCGCGCAGTGGATTAGCTTTATTTTGCTAATGTCTGCCTTTGTAACGCCCTTTGTATTTATTGCCGAGTTGGCGATGTTGCCAGTAGCCATACTGATAGTATTGGGATTGATGGCAGTAGTGACGTTTACGCCGACGTCGGTGATCATCATGCTGGCGGCACTGGGTTTGTTTGCGACCTTGGTGATGGCGCAAAATATTCGAGCCAAGCAGCCGCAAAAGAAACCCAAGAAAGAAGCCAAAAAGGAAGAGCCCGTTTTAGATAAGCCGGCTGAGCCTGCCAAACCAGCGTTGCCCGCTGCAGCAGCCCCAGCTGCAGAAGCGAGTGGTGATCCTGCCGTAGCTGCTTTGCCAGCACCTAGCGCCGATGCCCAGAATCCAGAGGCAGCGCCAATAGCTGAAGTCACGCCGTCAGAGGGCGATACAGTAAGTGGTGATAGTGCAGCAGATGCTGCGACATCTGAGCCCGCACTATCTGAGCCTGCGCCTGCAGCAGTCGAGACTACCGTCGCCCAGGAAGCGACAGCGGAACCAGCGCCTAAGCAAAACGCTTGATGAAGTCTGTGCACTTACGAAGAGAGTTTATCTTCGCAACCCCGCCATTCATTCCTAGTCAGT
>CAINAY010000309.1 GCA_903846425.1 uncultured Noviherbaspirillum sp. | reverse complement strand
GAAAATGGAGGACAAATCCAGAAAATCAAAAAGGGGGTCGCCCGGGAAAAATCCCGAAAAACGCTGGTCAAGCCGAAAAACCCCTAGTGGACTCCCTGTGGGAAGTCCAGCGGTTGAAGACTCCGTTGGCTCTCAGTTTTGGGGACTTGGCAGACTAGGGGTAGTGGCAGAGTGGCAGCTGGTACCTACAACATTCATACTTGGCGACTTTGGCGCTTGCTGGGCACTCGATATGCCGTGGCCATCGATCGTTGAAGGTATCTGTAGTTTTCATAACGATAGCGCTAACGCTCCAGGACGATTTAATTTGATGTCCTATCGCGACGCTACCATCGTTGCCGACTACGGTCATAACCCGCATGCTATGCGTGCGCTGGTAGCAGCATTTGATGCACTACCTTCATCAGCAACAAGCAAGCGCACGGTCGTCATTAGCGGCGCGGGTGATCGACGCGATGAAGATCTGCGTGAACTCACCCGAGTTTTGGGCGGTGCATTCGATAACATCATTTTGTTTGAAGATGCCTGCCAGCGTGGCCGCGAAGATGGCGAAGTGATTGCTTTGCTGCGCCAAGGCTTGGAGGGCGCTCAGCGCGCTACTCACGTAGAAGAATTGCGTGGCGAATTTATTGCTATTGATCGTGGGCTAGCTATGCTCCAACCCGGTGATCAGTGCCTAGTGCTGGTCGATCAAGTGCAAGAAGCTTTAGATCACTTACAACAACGCGTGACAGAAGGATGAGTCTAGAATATGCCAAGGCTTAGCCAAAGCTAAGCTTCGAAGGTAATCCGACGGTAATCCGACGGTAATCCGACGGTAGTCCGACACTCTTCCCAGCACTACCCAACTAAAGCGGCAAATTCTTGCCGCTTTCTAGGCTAGTCATTGCCTACATCCCCAAAAAGACCGATTAGATCGCCTCAGTACTTACATGGTGCGTATCTTGCATGAAGCTGACTCCAAAAGGGTTCGTCCATCCATGGGCGACACATATTATGGTTACCAGCGTATCGAATTCCAGCACCGCCAAGGTTGCCGCTAGCAATACCTTGCCCAACATCGCTAAGATCAGGTCCGACCTCACAGCGGCCTTGATCAGTGCAGGCGTGAGCGACGCGAGCGAAAAAGATCTCACGCCTAAGGGCTTTCCCGAAGGCGTGTCGTGGACTGATGCCTATCGCATGGTGACCAAACGGGTGGAGGATAAAAACCCCAAAACCCCTGGCACACTGGTGCTCTCTCAAGATCTATTGAGCAGAACTCTCTCGGGCACACAAACACTCAAAGATTTAGGCGTCACCAGTCTTTCACGCTTCCCTCGCGGTACCTCGGTATTGGGTGCGATCGACCAGACCATGCAAAATAAATCGAATGGGATTTTGGCATCCACGCTGGCACAAGCAGGTATTTACGATCTCACCGCATTCCCAACTGGTACCACCGCCTATCAAGCCTTTAAATTGGTTGAAGATCCCGCCAACCCTGGAAAAATTTCAGGCGACAGGTACACAGAATATAAAGACGCTTTTTCAGCACTGACCAGCCTTGGCATTACATCGCTGAAAAATTTTCCGCGTGCTTACACCGCAATTGAAGCAAAAAATCTGATTGAGCCAAAAGCCGACCTCATGCTCAGCATGGTGGGCGTCGACAAATCGCTATTCAAAGATTCATCGATTTCTTCATTGCGTGCTTTGTCGATTTTGTCCAAGCTGCCGAATTCGATTGATGAACTTAACAGCCTGCCCGACGGCACTACATCTGAAGGCTTGGCCATGCAGGCCAATGCAGCGAAAAAATTGGTGTCGATGGGTTATGACAACTTAAGTGGCTTTAGTAAGATGGCGTCACTTCAAGGAACCGCCGTTACACCCGTAATAGCATTGAAGGCCGTGATGGGCGCACCCAAAGCCGCCGATTTACCTCGCACCACCTCAACCAGTACCGAGCGCTACTTTCAAAGCACAACGACCGTTGCTACCAAAAGCTACGGAACACCCAACCCCATCACCACAACCATCTTGGCTAAATCACCGGGCAGTCGCGTCTATCCCAATATTCTGCCACCCACACGAATAGTCACTGCCGCCGAAGTGTTGGCCGCTAACATTGCCTATTGGGGTAGGAGGTAACTTAAATAATTACTAATTTTTTAATTATTTATTTGTAAATTAGTGATGTCCTTGTTCTGTTTTGCTTCTTCTCGTTTTTTTTTAAGTTCTGCAAATTCGCCACATTTACACTTTTAACATGATGTGTAGAGTTAAATTTCATATGCCTTTCACCTATACTTGGCCCTAGTGGAAAAAATGTATACGCGGAGAGACTTATGAAAAGATTATTTATTTCTAGTGCGATTCTGTTAGCCAGTTTTGCAGCGCACGCCGAAGGCGACTACAAGCCTTTTGTCATGTTTGACGTTAACTCAGAATCAGACAAAAAAGACAGCAGCAATATCGCTCGTGACTACATTGGCGCAAACGTCACTGTAGGCGTCAAAG
>CAINAY010000308.1 GCA_903846425.1 uncultured Noviherbaspirillum sp. | reverse complement strand
GTAGATCGCACTTTGAAGATACTCGATCATCTCGAGGCAGCTTTGCGAAGTCTCAATGATCTCTTAAAATGCAGGATAATGACTTCACTATCAAATCGCCGCGTTGATTGTCACAACAAAGTACCGCTCGAAATAAAAAAATACTCAAATAAACAAAATTTTTAAGCTAAGGCAATCAACGATCTATGATGGATACCACCCTGATTGAACATCACCACGAATGGCATGCCGGCGATCTGGGTTGTGGCGAGCTAGTTTTAGGTGTTCGCAAACGATTACGCGCACATCCAGGCCAAGTGCTCAAATTGACTGCCTTTGATAAAGCGGCAGCGATTGATCTGCAGGCTTTTTGCAATATGACTCGCGATGAACTACTCGCTCTCGATGAAAACAGCAAAACTTTTTGGCTGCGTGCCAGAGAAAAGTAAAATAATTCTTTTACTATCCCTTTGAGATAGCAAAGATAATTGTGTTCGATTAATCTTCTAAAAAATTTTCAACCCAAAGGACTTACCATGGCTGGCAAATTTTGTATCAACCTAACCTGTAGCACCGACAATACTGATCGTGCCACGGTAGCATTTGTGGTCGCGAATGCGGCAGTCGCATCGGATAAAGACACATTGGTTTTTCTATCCATTGAAGCGGTGCGCCTGTCACAGAAAGGCGTTGCTGACACGATTCACGAAGAAGGCTTCGCGCCTCTGAAAGACTTGATGGCAAGCTTCGTTGAAGCAGGTGGCAAAATTTTTGTTTGCTCACCGTGCTTTAAAAAGCGTAAATTAGATGAAAATAATCTGGTTGATGGTGCACTGATAGTCGGTGGTGCTAAGCTAGTTGAATTCATGGCAGAAGACTGCCCTAGCGTTAGTTTTTAATCCTCTGCCCTCGTCTATGCACGCATCTGAATCTCACTTCCATTCACCCGACATCAGTTTTGATGGCGGGGATCTGGATTGTGGCAATGGTCTACTACTGCTTATTCGTAAGCATATTGATCCATTACCCCGTGGTGGTTTACTTGAAGTTAAATCCTCTGAAATTTCGGTTGAAGAAGACTTGCCTGCATGGGCGCGACTCACTGGTAATGAATTAATCTCTTGGACGAAAAAAAATCGTCAATGGAGCTTCTTGATCGCCAAAGGAAAATTCGCTGAACGTTCAGCAGCGATGAAGACTCCAGCGCCTGCTACGCACGACAATGGCGTAGTTAAGGTCTCCATTCCGACCAAACTGCCCTCACCCATCGCTGCTCCGACCATTGCGCCGTTGTCGGTCATGGGTATTGGCAGCTGGCCACGGCCACGCTGGATGCTGCAAGCAAAACACGAGCATATGGAAGGCCGTCTGGACGAGGCCTCGTTTCAAGCAACTGCTGATGATGCTGTTAGGCTAGCTGTCTCTGCGCAATTACGTGCTGGAGTAGATGTGGTGACCGACGGTGAACAACGGCGTGATAGCTATGCTAGTTTTGTTGGTGGCTTACTCGACAATTGCCAACTGATTCCACTCACTGATTTACTACCTTTAGTCGATGATCCCGAAGAATTTGCGCGTGAACTAAGAGCACTGGATGTACCCGCTGAAGAAGTCAGACACCCTGCCGTGTTTGGCCCATTAGGACGAAGTCGTTCACTCGCCGTACATGAATTTGAATTCGCCCGCACTCTCAGCGACAAACCCGTCAAGATCGCACTGCCTGGTCCGTATTTACTCACACGCACCATGTGGCTGGAATGTATTTCTGATCGCGCTTACAGCCATCGTGAAGAGCTGGCTACCGATATTGTTCGTGTTTTACGTGAAGAGATTGCTTACTTGCTGGCAGCGGGCACGTCGTTAATACAATTGGATGAACCCGTATTATCCGAAGTCGTGTTTTCAGGGTCTGTCTCTAAACGCAGCTTCATGTGTGGAGCATTATCTGAAAAAAATGATGTGCCAACTGAATTAGGTTTTGCACGAGAATTAATCAACGCTGTTACAGCAGGCTTTCCAAGAGAGCGTATAGCGCTACATATGTGTCGTGGTAATTGGACGCCCGACGAATCCGCTGCCTTATCGGGGGACTACACACCCCTGGTAGACACACTCTCTAAACTCAATGTTGGCAGCTTACTGTTGGAGTTGTGCACACCTCGCGCTGGTGAGATGGAGATACTACGCTCCATTCCAGACGAGATACGTATTGGTGTTGGCATCTGCAATCAAAAACACGCTCACATAGAAAGTTTGGAGCATGTTTTAGAAAAAGGTGAACGCGCTATACAGCTCTTCGGTAAAGAACGCGTGCTATTCACACCCGACTGCGGCTTTGCCACCTTTGCCGACAACCCATTAGCCTCCGAAAGCATCGCTGAGCAAAAATTAAAAGTCATCACAACGGCTAGCGGCATTTTGCGCCAGCGTCATGGAATTACAATGTAAGACTTGGTGTATCAGCTTGCGTTTACTGAAATGATAACCACGTTATTTATAACTACCCTACACACACGCTAAAAATTATGTTTAAAAATCTGCGCCAGCCAGGCGTAATGCCATTGACACTGGCGGCGGCAGGTATTTTGCTGATTGTGATGGGGATACGCCAATCCACAGGCTTATATCTAAGCCCGATTAATACCTCAACCGGCTTAGGTATTGTCAGCCTCAGTCTCGCTCTGGCCATTGGACAGTTTGTGTGGGGAGCTTTCCAACCTATCGCTGGCGCGCTGGCAGATCACTGGGGTCCGCGCCCTGTTCTGTTGGGTGGTGTACTGCTGTTTGCTATCGCAACGGCTGTCACCCCTTTTATGACGGATGGCTTAGGATTTGCGATCACACTCGGTATCGTGTCGGCTGCTGGTGCGGGCTCTGCCAGCTTTTCTGTACTAATGGGAGTGGTCGCTCAACGATTGCCCGCAGATGCACGTGGAAGCGCATCGGGAGTTATTAACGCGGGGAGCTCACTCGGTCAATTTGTGATTGCACCCGTTACTCAAAAATTGATTCAGTCGTTTGGCTGGATGTCGGCCATGTGGACTATGTCCATACTCGCGCTTGCTGCACTACCCTTAGTCGGAAAACTAACCGACCACACCACCACCGCACACAAATCACCAGACACCAACGGTGGCTTGCGACAAGCACTACGTGATTCATTGAAATCACCGAGCTACGGATTACTACATGCAGGCTTTTTTACCTGTGGCTTTCACATTGCATTTTTAGTGACACACCTGCCTGGTGAAGTTGACCTGTGCGGACTTCCAGCTTCTGTCGCCAGCTGGTCACTCGCAATCATTGGTTTGGCAAACATCGCTGGCAGTTTGTATGTCGGTAGCTGTATCAACCGATTTCGCAGCAAATATATTCTTTGTGCAATGTATGTTTCCAGAGCGCTGCTGGTGATCTGGTATTTACTGATGCCCAAAGAAGCGTGGGTCTTTTATATTTTTGCCGCAGGCTTAGGATTTACATGGTTAGCCACGGTTCCACCCACAGCTGCTTTGGTCGGAAAACTTTTCGGCGCACGCTACCTTGCTACGCTCTTTGGCTTAACGCTGTTATCACATCAAATCGGTGGATTTTTAGGTGCTTGGTTAGGCGGTCTGGCGATCGCCAACTATGGTGACCTAACTCTGATGTGGTACGCAGACATTGCTTTAGCTGTGTTCGCTGCACTGGTGAATTTACCGATACAAGAAGCGCCGATCGCACCCGTTGTCCAGGCGACAAACTAATTAAAACGCAGCAATGTTTTAATTAAGGCCAATTAACGACCTAGCTTAGCCTCATAAATGAATCCCACACCATGATTACTCGGCTTAATTGAATTTTTTGCTTTGGTAATCAAGTGCTCATGCATGAGTAAAGAGAAACCGATTTTTTTTGCATACAGCCGGATGTAGCTATCAAGTACCAGTGCATTACCCCAAAAGGCATAATAATTTTCCTGATCAATAGCCGTGATTGCATGCTTGGGTATGCCCGTTTTGCGAACAACTTCCTCAACCGACCAAACTAACTCTTCGCGCCTTTGTCGGAGGAGCATTCCAATACCAACCTCCCTCTCAGCATCGGCTTGAATTAATTTTATATTCGTCATGCTTGAACTAAGAGCTAGTAATGGCTAGGGAGATAAAGACGCTCTAACACCTAAAATCACCTAGGCGACTTCGGCTTAGCTTTTTTCTCTTGCGGTGAAATCAAAAGAAATAATGGAATTAGGATTTCACCGGAAGATATCTGAGTTGCAGAATTTGTTTTTTTGCTTAGTTTGCTGAAGACATCGGAATCTATGGGAATGTTCAATTTGCGCGCATACAGCCTGATCATGCGCTCGATCTCTTTACTACCTCCAATGAATTCTTCTAATTGCTCATTTTCGAGAGCACTGACATATTTTGTTGGCATACCTGTCATGCGTGAGACATCCTGGAGAGTCATCCCCAATTCTTCACGTTTGTTTTTAAGAACGACTCCGAGCATGACCGACCTTAATGAAGATTATGAACTCACACGAGCACGAACCAAATTCCTAGCGGCTACTCATTGGCTAGCCATACCCTACCTAACATCACCAATACTCCTACTTTTTTGGGTGTTGAATAGCTGTACCTTGGGGCAAATCATCAATTAAACGCTATTAAAAGCAGTAAACAATATTAATTAAATAATAATTTTATTGGTTGCGATCACTCGGGGTAGTTTCAGTTAAACCCAACAAGAGCCCTTCGGCAGGCTAGGGGAAAAATAGAGGTAGTATTGTTCCGCATGTAGTGCTCGACCTGCCAGAGTCGATATAGCGACCAGAGGCGGCGATGCAGCGGCCTGCCAGAATTAATTTTCGTGAAAAAAAATATTGCCATCTTCGTGCATCACCCCATGTGTTCCATTGAGTCCGTCAATGGCATCATGAAAGCGCTTGCCCCCACCTACAACATCAGGGTATTTACCAAGCATAAATTGCCGGAGGATTTTTTTGACGATGTCGAATTGGTTGTGTTCCCCGGGGGCGTAGGCGATGCCAGTTCATTTGGATCACTATTGAAAGCCAACCTAGATGACGTTAAAAAATTTCTCAGCCTGGGAGGAAAATATCTAGGTATCTGTATGGGCGCTTATTGGGCCGACAAATATTACTTCGACATATTGAACGATACACGAGTCATTCAACATATTAAACGCGCACGCGCCGAAATCAGATCATCTTATGCCACCACCACCAACATCAATTGGCGAGGCGATGACCATAGAATGTATTTCTATGATGGCCCGACGTATATCGGTGGTGAATTTGAGCAGGTTGCCAGCTACTCCAATGGCGACCCCATGGCGATCGTTCAAGGTCCTATAGGGCTGATTGGATGTCACCTCGAAAGTGAGCAAAGCTGGTATCAAAAAAAATACATGCAGCCTTACTGGCACAACCATACTCATCACACTTTACTATTGCAGTTCGTCGTTGACTATCTTTTGGACGAACGTCAAATGGCGCTTTTTTGACTCTTTGTTTGAGTGTCTCTATCCACTGAAATAAATTCGGTGCGCACTATAGCTAAAGATCACTACCGCAACCAGCAAACTGACTAGTATTAAACCAGAAATCAGTCCTAATTTATCTTTCCTTTTCGGCTCAGAGGATGTGGCATCTGGCGCCATCGGCAACTTGAATATTCTTTTGGCGTTCATCAAGTGATTGATTAGAACGGCTGTCATAGTTTTCTACTAAAAAAACAACAGTAAAAAACTTTTTAAATCAGGCAGCGATCACATTTTTTGCTAAAAACACATACAGCGGTATACCAATCAAAATATTCAGCGGAAACGTAACTCCCAGCGACAGTCCAAAATAAATCGAGGGATTAGCCTCGGGTATGGCATAACGCAGAACCGCGGGAACAACAATATACGACGCGCTCGCTGACAACACCATCAATAAGACAGCATCGCCTAGTGGAAGATTCAGCAGCCGCGACAATCCCAGCGCTATCAAGGCATGAACTAAAGGCCCTAGTGCAGCATAGATCAACAACGCGGGAGACTTCCCTTTTAGGCTAGGCAGATTTTTTGCCACCATTAGTCCCATATCAAGTAAGAAAAAAGCCAGCATTCCTTTGAAGAGATCAACAGAGAACGGACTCATCATCGCTCTCCCCGACTCTCCGCTGGCGAAACCAATAAACAGAGACGCCAACAGCATTAGATGCGCTCCATTAGTAAATGATTCATGAAGTATCTTTCCGATAGACGCGAAATGACTCGATCCGTCGCCAGCTGTAAGTACTGCACTGCTTGAACCCGACATCGTAACCAGTGTCGGGGACATGGCCGTCTGACGCAGCATGTTAGTCAGCAAGATAGCCACAATAATTGCAGGTGACTCCATTAAAACCATCGCGACCGCCATATGGCCACCCACGCTCACGTGTTGGGATTCGAGCGTTTGAATAGCCGTCAAAAAGGTCACTGCACTGACCGACCCATACGAGGCCGCGACGGCCGCCGCGTCAAATTTCGACATTCTCGATTTAAGAAAGGTGTAGCCCAAGATTGGCACGATGAATGCCATCAGAAGAGCCGCCGTCAGGCTAGTCAGCACCGAGGGACTCAAACCAGAAGCCGCCAATGCAAAGCCGCCTTTCAAACCTAAGGCCATCAACAGGTATAGCGATAAAAATTTGGCAATAGGCTGGGGAACTTCCAAGTCTGAACGCAATAAACCAGCGGCGATACCAAAGACAAAAAACAGAATTGCCGGGTCAAGAAGATTTTGCATAGTCATTTTCCTTTTGGTGGCTATGATAAAAACCTTCATACATATTGTAAAATCGATTTTTAAAACTTTTCATATAGTATTAATACTATGAGTGTATCTTTTCGTCAGCTCAGACTTTTCTTGGCCCTCGCCGAAACGGGCAGCGTTACTGCCGCAGCTAAAGCCACCCACATCACCCAGCCCACGGCCTCAATGCGCCTGAAAGAACTGTCGGACACGATAGGCTTACCCTTGTTTGAGGTGGTATCGAAAAAAGTACATTTGACCGATGCAGGTCATGATCTAGCCAGAACCGCCAGAGATATACAAAACTCGTGGGAAATCTATGAGCAACAACTGAATGCGTTGAAAGGACTCGCTCGTGGAAAATTACGTATTGCAGTAGTTAGCACAGCAAAGTATTTCATTCCACGGCTGCTAGGCACCTTTTGTACCAAGTATCCTGATATTGAAGTATCACTCGAGATACAAAACAGAGATGGCGTGTTAAGACGGATGCGGGAAAATCAAGATGATTTGTACATCATGTCCATGCCGCCAACTGATCTGGAAATCGAGGATCGCGTATTTATGGATAACCCTCTGGTTGTTATTGCCTCTACTCAGCACTCATTAGCAAAGAAAAATAAATTAACGCTAACCGATCTCGCCGAACAAAAATTTATTTTGAGGGAACGTGGATCGGGCACGCGAATGGCCGTCGATAAATTCTTTAAAGCCAAAAAATTTAAACCCGATTTGCGAATGGAATTAGGAAGTAACGAAGCCATCCGCGAAGCTGTCGCTGGGGATTTAGGAATTGCCGTGATTTCTAAACATGCACTTGCGGAATCAAGCACCCGAAAAGATATAAAAATTCTGACAGTCGCTGACTTCCCAATTCAATCAGCCTGGCATATTGTTTCGCGCAAGGGAAAAATTCTGCCACCCTTAGCACGGCATTTCCATAATCATCTGATACAGTCGGTCACTGAATGACGCAAAAAAACCGGCTATCTAATTAATTTTATTAAAAAAAATTATACGCATACCTTTAATTGACTAGGAGACCCCATGTTGCTCGATGTACGAACCTATACTTGCAAGCCAGGCACCATAAAAAAACATCTGGCTCTATACGAAAAATTTGGCAAGATACCGCAGGTGCGTAACCTTGGCATACCAGTACTTTTCGCGTTCGTTGAAACTGGCAACCCGAATGAGTACATGCATATCTGGCAGTATAAAAATGCGGGTGACCGAGAAGAACGCCGTGCCAAGCTATGGCAAGATCCAGAATGGCTAGACTATGTCGCGAAAAGTGGTGAGCTGGGTGCTCTAGAAAGCCAGCAAAATAAATTAATGAAGCCTGTCGATTTCTTCCCTTGAGTAGAATGCACTGATCAAAAAAATCAGTGCGGTCTGCCACATCAAAAAACAGCGTGATCGCCCCGTTCAGGGGCTTCCCCGCCTTGAACCAGATCCGCATAGAAATCAAATAAGGTCTGAGTACCAGTCGATGGGGTTGCAGCCGCATCGTAAGTTCCTGACTGCGCATCCCAGACCAGCATCGATTCAGTCGCATAGTAGCGCCCTATGCGCGCCAATTCGGCTTTATCAGCCAGCAAAGGTATCACCCGCCCTAAAAAACTTAATACAGCAATGATCACATCCATCATTGCTACAGGTATCTGCTTAAATCGAACTTCTTGCCCCAGTAACTCGAATAGTTTTTCACCCTGCTCGCGCGGCGTTATAGCAGCACCCGGGCCGCCAATGGGCAAAATACGATTGTGGCGCGTTTGGTCGTGGATGCAGCTTGCAATGTAATCGCCTAGATCACTGTCACTAATAGGCTTGCAAGCCGTGAGCGTCCCATCACCAAATAATAAAAAAGGTTTCCCTTTTTTTACTCGCTCTAATTGCCCAGACAGTGATTTAAAAAAAGCCGTGGGCCGAATAATGGAGTAGGTCATGCCAGACTGAATCAACGCTTTTTCAAACGCTAGCTTGGCATGTTGAAATGCTAGCAAAGGCTTTTGCACACAGATCGCGGATAACAAAACAAAGTGATTCACACCCGCTCGCGTAGCAGCTTCCAGTGCGTGCATATGCGCTTGATGATCGATCGCCCAAGCATCATTGGGATTACCTGTGCGCGATGCCAAGCAAGACACCAGTACATCAAAGCGCTCACCTTTAAATCCGTCATTCGTTAACGATGCCGAATCGCTGACATCGCCATACCGAATGGATGCACCATCAAATAACTTTGCTGTCTGCTCAGATAACAACACGCCACTCGACCGCTGACGCACAAAGCACACAACATCATCACCCTGATTTACCAAAGCACGTACAGTCGCACGACCTATCGTCCCAGTCGCACCTATGACGAACACACGTTTACGTGAACCCGCGATCGTATTTGCAACTGATATATCAGCGTGTGGAAGTGTCATGTTGTGTAATAAAAAATGAACTACTATTAGCGACGAAGATCAATCCGAGTTTGCTATTTTTATACAGGATGAATACACCATTTAAAGCCATGATTTACCTACTGATTGCTAGCATTGTAGCGTGTGGTTACTGGGCATGGACACCCGACAAAGACCCTGCGC
>CAINAY010000307.1 GCA_903846425.1 uncultured Noviherbaspirillum sp. | reverse complement strand
GCAGACTCATTATTCCGTCAGCGCTAGGCTATGGTTCACGCGGCGCTGGTGGCGTTATTCCACCGGATGCAACCTTGATTTTTGATGTCGAATTACTGTCTGTCTAAAACAGTGCATCTGCGTTACAACAATTAAAACTACGTAGAAAACACCTTAGCCATATTTTTGGTCACTTGTTCTTCTATTTTTCGAGAGAAGCCTTTGAGCATAATGCCCAGGCTAATCTCGAGTTCAGCGCGACCCGGCGTAAGCGCCAGGGTGCCAGAAAAACCCGTGCGCTTAAAGCTCAGCACATCATCCTGCCACTCGGCGACCATTTCGTAATCAACTATCATTTGGTCAGCGACTTTTTGTGCCGCAGCACGCGCTTCCTCCATGGCCATCGCATGATCTTGAACGATCGTTATATCGGCCATCTTATTCTCCCGTGCTGTGCAGACCTTATGGTCTTATTTTTACGACTTGAATGTTTCTGCATTCAAGAGATTAGGTGGTCGCTTAGCCGACAAGGCAGCGATTAAATTATCGGCAGCGCAGTAGGCCATCGCATGACGCGTGGGCACAGATGCACTACCAATATGAGATGTCAACACCACATTTTTTAACGATAAAAAATCGGGGTTAAACGCAGGTTCATTTTCAAATACATCCACACCCGCCGCCGCAATCTGACCGGCTTTAAGTGCATTGATTAATGCTGCATCATCAACGATACCGCCGCGCGCGATATTCACTAAAGTTGCTGTCGGTTTCATGAGCGCGAGCTGCTCAGCACCTATTAAATGATGCACCGCTGGTGAGTATGGCAAAACCAAAATCACATGATCAGCGGTGCACAATAATTCATCACGACTGAGATACTGCGCATGATTCGCTGCTGTCTCTAACTCAGGCGCTAATCGAGTTCGGTTGTGATACACAACTTTCATGTTGAAACCCATAGAACGACGAGCAATCGCTTGCCCAATCCGCCCCATACCGATCACGCCGAGGGTACTTCCATGTACATCAACACCTAAAAAATCAAGGTAATGAGACTTTTTCCAAAGGCCCGCACGCAAATAATGCTCAGATTCAGAAACGCGGCGCGCAGCAGCCATCATTAATGTCCACCCAAAATCTGCGGTGGTTTCATTCAGCACATCAGGCGTATTCGTCACCATCACACCCGCAGCGGTGGCGGCAGGCACATCGATATTGTTGTAGCCAACAGCCATATTGCAGACCGCTTTCAGGCTTGGACAAGCAGTAAATAATTCCGCTGTAAAGCGATGACTGGGACTGGCAAACACGCCCACTTTGCCCTGCAAACGGCGCACCAACTCGGCATCGTCATAGCCCACATCATCCTGATTATCTTCAACATCAAAATGCTCAGACAAATACTGAATAACTTGCGGAAAAATTGCGCGTGTAACGAGAATTTTTGGTTTCATTGAGATCGCCTAAGCACAACTTAAAATCAGTTATCTCGCACCAGTATCAGATGCACTCGATACGGTCCATGTGCACCAAGCACGATGGTCTGCTCGATATCACCGGTACGCGACGGGCCAGAAATAAAATTCGTCGCACGAGGCAACTCACCACGCTCTTTTTTTGCGAGATCAAAGGCATCTTCAATCGAACGAAGGATGCGCGACGTAGGTACCAACACGATATGCGTTTCTGGCAATAAGGCTGCGGACGCATAGGTTTGCGCACCTGAGAGCAGCATCAGTGTACCGGTCTCGGCAACAGCGCAGAAGCAGCTAGTGATGCCCACCATGTCTTCATTGACTGGGGGACGAAATTCAACATGCAAACCGGATTCATTCCATGGAATATCGGACAAGGTTTCCCAAGCGATTGCTGATCGGGCTACGCCTATGCTATCGAGATAGCGTGCAGCAGCGGCAGGCGCCTCACGCATAGTCGCCACTTCATCAATTGTTTGCGAGGTACGTTCTGCCTGAGTGCGAAAACGATGAACTAAATCGGTACCTATGTCAGGCTGCGGACCCGATGTATTCGAGGCTAAATAGGTTTGAACCTGATCCAATTCGGCCGCAGTAGGCTCAACTGGGCGCTGCTGAGCTTTACGAATCCGACCAAAAATAGCCGCGCGGGCTGCAGATGTATCCATGATGTCCTCTTATATAGTAGTTTGATTCTATCTCAGCAACCCCAACCACAGCGCCTGCTATGCGTGAGTAAATTTTAGGCCCTGAGCCCAAAATAATTCACCAGCAGGGGCCAGAAGACCGCTTTTATAACAGGGACATGAGTGATTTACTTTATTTGCTTATTCAAAAACCATCTAAACCGGGTTTGTAGCGCAAGGTAGTTTGTCTTAAAATACAAAGCTTTGCGATTAAAGCCGTGAATCAGGCAGGGCGCCACCCAGTATGAAGATCAAGAGCGCTTTGCCATAATTTCAAAAATAGATACAGATAGGATTTTTATGACTCACGTTGTAACCGAATCGTGCATTCGCTGCCGTTACACCGACTGCGTGGATGTTTGCCCGGTCGATTGTTTTCGCGAAGGTCCGAATTTTCTGACGATTGATCCTGATGAGTGCATAGACTGCGCGGTATGTGTGGCTGAATGCCCCGTTAACGCAATTTTTGCGGAAGAAGATGTGCCATCTGATCAGCAGCAGTTCATCAAAATGAATGTTGATCTCGCGCGCAAATGGCCCTCAATCACCAAGTCAAAAGCGCCGCTTGCAGATGCCGATACCTGGAAAGATACGAAAGACAAACTCGAGTATCTGGAACGCTAGTCTCAGGGCAGCGCGACCCTGCATCAGGCTCTATCAACCCCGGCTCCCGCCGGGGTTGTTGTTTTAATCGGCATCCCCCTACCCCAAAAAATGTCGATCCCGAGATTATCTTGTGTTGGTCCAATAAGCCTTATTCACAGAATCGAATTAATATTATTAAAATAAAAACATTCGATTCACTGATGGGCTCTGATCCCGCTGCGCTCCAAAGAAAATTGTCAATTACTTATAAAAGACTGGCTTTTACACTCAAAAAGGGAAGTCCGTTCTGGCGCTATTCTTGTGTGCTATCGTTCTCTAGAACAATGTCAGTGAGCACTTGCGCAGTTAGTTAGGCTTTATGCAGCAAGATGCCATCAGTCTTTGATTGAAATTACGCTTGGTCGTGACTATCTTTCAATTTTGCATTTGCTGCATTGCGGAATTTATCGATTGGCGTCACAATTCGGTGTCGTGAATAAGAGGTCATCATGCTCTATCAAATGCACGAAATGAACCGAACCCTATTAAGCCCCCTGATTCAGTGGGCCGAGGCTTCGTCCAAGTTGTTTACCAATCCCGTATCCCCCTTTGCTCATACCCCCTTTGCTCAGCGTATAGCGGCTGGCTATGAACTGATGTTCAGGCTGGGTAAGGACTACGAAAAGCCCTCATTTGGAATCACGTCGGTAGACATCGACGGACAGCGCGTTTCGGTCATTGAAGACATCGAACTTGAAAAACCTTTTTGTAAGCTGCTCCACTTCCGCAAAGAAAGTCGAAACAGTAAGAAGACAAAGCAACCAAAAATTTTGCTGGTAGCACCTCTCTCAGGTCATCACGCCACGCTACTACGCGACACGGTAAAAACACTGCTGCCTGAGCATGATGTCTACATCACTGACTGGACCGATGCGCGCATGGTGTCTATGGATCATGGTGCTTTTCATTTGCATGATTACGTCTACTATGTTCAAGATTTTATTCGCCACCTTGGTCCGAATTTGAATGTAATTTCGGTATGCCAGCCTACGGTGCCGGTTTTGGCAGCTATATCGCTCATGGCTAGCAACAAGGAAGCTAATCTACCCAAAACTATGGTGATGATGGGTGGCCCTATCGATCCCCGTAAAGCTCCCACGCAAGTGAATGATCTCGCCACCAACAAGCCCTTCTCGTGGTTCGAAAACAATGTGATCTACAGCGTGCCGCCTAACTATCCGGGCTATGGCCGTCGTGTTTACCCTGGGTTTTTGCAACATGCTGGATTTGTCGCGATGAATCCTAAGCGACACGCGCAAAGCCACTGGGAGTTTTACCTGCACTTGCGTGAAGGTGATAACGAATCGGCTGAAGAGCATCGTAAATTTTATGATGAGTACAACGCCGTCCTTGATATGCCTGCAGAGTACTACCTTGAAACCATCAAAACCGTGTTTCAAGATCACGCACTACCGCTGGGCACGTGGGAAGTCGAAGGCCAACTCGTTCGTCCGCAAGATATCAAAGACGTTGCTCTGCTCACCATTGAGGGTGAATTAGATGATATCTCTGGTTTGGGTCAGACTCGCGCTGCGCATGAATTATGTGCGCACATTCCCAAAGAAATGAAGCAACATTTCACTGCGCCGAAATGCGGTCACTACGGAATTTTTTCTGGTCGTCGCTGGCGCGAAGTCATTGCTCCTAAAATTGGTGAATTCATCCGCGCTCATCACTAATCAGTTTTCATTGATTAGTCACTGACAATAACAAAGACCGCCTGAGGGCGGTCTTTGTTATTTTACGGATTGAACGTGATGCTGGCGAGCTGCCAGCGAAATGCCGGATAATGCATAGTTATGCGCGACCCTGCCCGCTCACTTGCCGATCAGATCGAAGATCTACTGCCACAAACTCAGTGTACGAAATGTGGCTATCCCGCTTGTCGTCCCTATGCAGAAGCCATCGCCGAGGGCACAGCAAACTACAATCAATGCCCACCCGGTGGTGCCGAAGGCATCGCGCGGTTGGCTACATTACTCGGCAAACCGGTCATTGCATTAAATCCTGTCAATGGCATTGAGCGAGAACGTCCGGTTGCCTTCATTGATGAAGCGGCCTGCATAGGCTGTACGTTATGTATTCAAGCCTGCCCAGTCGATGCCATTGCCGGTGCAGCGAAGCAAATGCATACGGTGATTCCCGAACTGTGTACCGGTTGTGATTTATGCGTTGCGCCCTGCCCGGTCGATTGCATTGCCATGATCCCCATCACAGAAAATAAAACAGGATGGCAAGCCTGGTCAGCAAATCAAGCCGACGCAGCGCGTCAGCGTTTTCATCGGCGTGAACTCAGGTTACGTGTAGAAAAAGAAGAACAAGATTCGCGACTCGCTGCCAAAGCAGCCGCAAAATTAAACGAAGTGAACAACGAATCTGCTCTCAGCCCGGAAGCGTTAGTAGAAAAAAATCGTAAACGCGCGATTATTCAAGCCGCTATCGAACGCGCTCGCTTACAAAAAGAAGCTCAGGAACAGAAAAAATCATGAACGCGGAAAAGCGCAAACAAATCTTCGAACGCTTGAAGACAGCCAATCCCAACCCCACCACTGAGCTGGAATACACCACACCTTTTGAGCTGTTGATCGCCGTAATTTTATCAGCGCAGGCAACTGACGTGTCCGTCAATAAAGCGACTCGAAAACTTTATACCGTTGCTAGTACGCCAGAAAAAATTTTTGCCTTGGGCGTAGATGGCCTGATACCGTATGTGCAAACGATAGGCCTGTATCGCAACAAAGCAAAAAATGTGATCGATACTTGTCGCCTGCTTCTCGAACATCATCACGGCGAAGTACCACGCGATCGCGAATCACTGCAAGCATTACCGGGTGTGGGACGTAAGACTGCAAACGTCGTTCTCAACACAGCATTCGGTCAGCCCGCTATGGCGGTTGATACGCATATTTTTCGTGTCTCCAATCGAACCGGCCTGGCTCCCGGTAAGAACGTTGATATCGTTGAACAAAAGCTAATGAAGTTCGTGCCGCCCGAGTATTTGCTGGATGCACATCACTGGCTTATTTTGCATGGACGATATACCTGCCTTGCACGAACACCGCAGTGCTGGAATTGCCCGATCGCTGACTTATGCGAATTCAAAACTAAAACACGTATGCCTGAAAAAGGGATCTGACAGATTAATGGAAGCATTTCTCAACACAGCTGCCGTGGTCGCATTAGGTGAAATGGGTGACAAGACCCAAGTACTCGCTTTGTTACTAGCGGTTCGCTATCAGCGTACTTTGCCTATTCTTCTTGGCATATTGATCGCCACACTACTTACCATGAGCGTGACCGCACTGGTGGGGACGACATTTTCCAGCCTGATTCCAGACTCTATCCTTCGTTGGTTATTGGTAGTGATGTTTTTGGGTATCGCTATCTGGACACTCATTCCCGAAGATGACGATGATGAGGAAGAAGATTTACCACTCAAGTCATCCGTCAGTCTGATTTTTACTGCCTTCCTTACTTTTTTATTCGCCGAGCTTGGCGATAAATCGCAGATCGCGACACTCATCATGGCCGCTAAGTATGGCGATTTTACGAGCGTGATGGCGGGATCAACTGTCGGGGAAATGCTAGCGATCACCCCCGCTGTCCTATTAGGTAAAACAACCGCCCAGTGGATGCCGGTGGCGTGGATACGCATCGCTGCGGCAGCTATCTTTGCAGCGATGGGCGTTTGGATACTTATCTTTGGATTGGAGTAATCAAGCATGTTTAATCCAAGTAAAGACGAGGTACGACTTTTTTTTTGTGAGACCTGGAAAAAATCAGTGTCTGGTGCGGTGCTAACCCCCTTGGAAGCCATTGCATGCGACTGGATACAACAGCATCCAGAATATGAACACGACTTAACTGATAACGAACACGCCTTAGCGGCTGACTATGATGCAGCAAAAGGGAAATCAAATCCCTTTCTTCATCTCTCCATGCATCTGTCGATTGCGGAACAAGTATCCGTGGATCAGCCTTCCGGCATAAGAGCAGCGTATGAAACATTGGCTATTAAGCTCGCTTCCGAACATGAAGCGCATCACCAGATCATGGAGTGTCTGGGTGAAATGCTGTGGACTTCACAACGCAATGGCACTCCACCGGATGGCATAGCCTATATTGAGTGCATCAAACGACGAGCACACGCATAAAAAAACCGCAGCAAGCTGCGGTTTTTTTTATGCGTTATGCACTAATTATTTACGAGAAACTAGACCACCAGGCAAGCTAGCAAGATATGCAGAAATATTTTTAACATCCGTCTTGGACAGTGGCTTAGCCATGCCACCCATAATCGCGTTACCACGACCATTAGCAGCACCCGCGCCACGCTGATAAGCAATCAATGCATGCTCTAGATAATCCGCATGCTGACCAGCCAGCTTAGGATAGCTAGGGTCAATCGGACTATTAAAGTCAGCACCATGGCACGAAGCACAGTTATATTTTGCTACAGCTGCCTTGCCAGCTTCTGCATCAGCAGCTAACACATTCATCGATACGCAAGCCAGTATAGCCACCAGCAGTGAATTCATTTTATTCATGGTGACTCCTTATTTCTGTTGCGCGTAGTACGCGGCAACGTCAGCGATGTCTTGATCCGACAGACCTTTAGCAATACCCACCATCGATGGGTGCGAACGCTCACCCTTTTTGTAGGCATTCAGCGCTGCGACGATATATTTTTCCGACTGACCGCCCAGCATGGGCACGCGGTATACCTCAGGATACGTCGCTTTGTAACCAGGGATGCCGTGGCATCCTATGCACATCGCAACCTTATTTTTGGCGGCATTCGCATCGCCCTGGGCGTCTGCAGCAGCAGATACCTGAGCAACGCTCGCCAACACGAGAAGAGCAAAGATTTTTTTCATGATAGCTGGCTAGTTAATTCGACACTGAAAAGGCGGCCGTGAAAATCTAAAAAACACGGAATAATTTGCTGCACGACCGCTTAAAAAAAAGCCATTAATGATAACCGATTCACATTTCAACGTCTATTTTGAAGATCCGATTACCGACAAAATTAGCCGAATTCAGTTTATTCACTCGTTTATACTCACTCTTATTTTCTTTTACTAATCAGTACAACCATGAATACCCCTGCACGCTTTGAAGGTTC
>CAINAY010000306.1 GCA_903846425.1 uncultured Noviherbaspirillum sp. | reverse complement strand
CACTACGCTAATAAAAAATAAAGACCCATTACGTGAAGAGTTCATCAATGAGCTATCAAATATATTGCTAGCCACAGAAAATGGCCAGCGTGATCCGGCAGCAATGGAAAAAAGAATTCAGCAATTGATGACTGATCCAGCACTTCAAACAGCACTTGCAGGTCTGGTTAAAGCCAACCCTGTATTGGGTCAACTCCTGCAACGACAAGGAGCACTCAATCGAGCGCGTGAAGTATTCATACTAGAAATGACACGCAACCCACAATTATTAGAGCAAATAAAAAATGGGGAGGAAGTACTGTTTACTTCGGTAGGACTTTTAACACCGGATAATTTACGGCATCAACTACATAAATTATTTGGCTTTTCTGCCAGCGGTGATGAAAAGGAAATGGTCGCCATACAAGCGAAAGCTTGGGACGATTTGCGAGAAGAAATTACTGCTGGTCGTATCGTAATCAATGGTCAAGCGGTTATGGCAGACATCATCGATTTTAATTTGGGCGTAAACAAGGGTGCGACTGTCTTGGCGACGAACCCGATCATCGGGGAGGCCGTGAGCGGCACAAATTATGTGAACGAGCTCATCAATAACCGCTCTATGGGTCATCTTGTAGCGGTTACTGGCAAGTGTCTAGCTAAAAAAGACAGTGAGTTAAGGATAAAAATCGATCTACAGAAAAGAGAAACTGATCCTGTCCAGCTCAAAAAACTTGATAGTGAAATCATTGCTCTAAATCGAGATATAGCCACAATCACAGAACTAAGCGCTCAAATTGCAGCAATGTGGAAAGACGGCAGCTACCGTGAAGCAGGCAATGAACCTTATAAACTGGCTTCGCGTGTCGCATTGCTATCTCACCTCTTGGGTGGCGGCACCGCATTTAACTGTAAGAGCGGAAAAGATCGTACAGGGCAATTAGACGCCGAGGTTAAATTTTTAGCTTTTCAGATTCGCACATCGAATGGCAAAGTCCCCAAGCCGGATAGAAAACGAACTAATTTAGAAAAAATTCAATTCGCAACGTTTATATTTTTTGATGAATCGCGGCGCAAGATGCAGGAATTTAATACGGGCTATGGTGGTTCAAAATTGATGGGCCAACCTAAGCTATACGATAACTTCACACCATCCACTGGCGAGGTTAAACCAGATGAAAAAAATAAGGTGGCAGCGATTAAGCAATTTCAGGGCTTATCCAGCGCCGTTTCTTCCTAAGCGACGCCTAAGAGGCTAATGACAATGTCAAGTTAAGCATCTGGGGGCAGCAGGCTAAATACCTTGAGCATTCGGTATAATGCCAAGCTTTTGCAGGATACCCGAACACCATGGAAGCCGAACGCCTCAACGCCCTCACCGCCCTGCTCTCTGACCTCGTCGTTCGTGAGCACGATCTTCGGAGGTATCTTTGACTTTGATCTGAAGTCAGAGAAGCTAGAACAAGTCAACGCCGAACTAGAAGACCCTACCGTCTGGGACGACCCCAAGCGGGCTCAAGATCTCGGCAAAGAAAAAAAATCTCTGGAAGCGATTGTCGAGTCACTAACATCGATAGGCAGTGGCCTGCGCGATGCCAGCGACTTGCTCGAGATGGCGCGCGAAGATGGCGATGACGATACGCTGATTGCCGTGGAATCCGACGCGCACGAATTACAAAAGCAGGTTGAGGGCATGGAATTTCGCCGCATGTTCTCCAATCCGCTCGATAAAAATAGCTGCTTCATTGATATCCAAGCCGGTGCCGGTGGCACGGAAGCGCAAGACTGGGCCTCGATGCTGCTGCGCCAGTATCTGCGGTACTGCGAACGCAAAGGCTTCAAGACGGAAATTTTGGAACAATCCGATGGCGATGTGGCTGGTATTAAAACCGCCACCATCAAAGTCGATGGCGATCACGCGTATGGTTTTTTACGCACTGAAACTGGAGTGCACCGTCTGGTGCGCAAATCACCTTTCGATTCAGCGAATGGCCGTCACACATCATTCTCTAGCTTGTTTGTGTATCCCGAAGTCGATGATTCGGTCGAGATCGATGTGAACCCGGCGGACGTACGTGTTGACACCTACCGTGCATCGGGCGCAGGTGGTCAGCACATTAACAAAACTGACTCCGCTGTTCGTCTGACTCACACCCCTTCTGGCATTGTTGTGCAATGCCAAAATGACCGCAGTCAGCACCGCAACCGCGCAGAAGCCTGGGCCATGTTGAAATCACGTCTGTACGAATTAGAAATGCGCAAGCGTATGAGTGAGCAACAAAAACTCGAAGACTCGAAAACCGATATCGGCTGGGGACATCAAATCCGCTCATATGTGCTGGATCAATCGCGCATTAAAGATTTGCGTACTAATTTTGAAACTGGCAATACCAAAGCGGTACTCGATGGCGATCTGGATGAATTCATCGCTGCCTCACTCAAGCAAGGCGTTTAAAACTATTAATGCATCCTAATCAGCGACCATGAACGATAAAAATCAAGCTGTACCTGAAGAAAAAGATGAAAACACCATCATGGCCGAGCGCCGTGCAAAGTTAGCCGCCATTCGCGAAAAAGGTATCGCCTTTCCCAATGATTTTCGTCCACAAAACAAAGCATCTGATTTACACGAAAAATTTGGCGAAGCTGAGCGTGAGTCGTTAGAAAGCCAAAACGTTCATGTGGT
>CAINAY010000305.1 GCA_903846425.1 uncultured Noviherbaspirillum sp. | reverse complement strand
TAAGCTTGCATAAATTAGCGATCTTTATACATAAAGAAACTAGCCTCGGGTCTTAGGGAAAAGTCCTTGCGGTCGTATAACGAGTACGACTAAAAACATTAAATGACCAAACCAGATACCCCAACCTGGATCGAGTCGAAAACCTATCTGCTGAGTCAATCCTAATAACAGCGCACCGACCAAGGTACCCCAGAACGAACCCATACCTCCTATGATGACTGCTTCAAATGCAAACAGTAATAATAACGGTCCATCCGCAGGTGCAATCGTCGTACGCATCGCTTGCAATCCTCCTGCAAGCGCAATCAACATAAAGGCAATACCTGTCGCTTGGGCATAGACAATTGCAGGCTTTAAACCCATCAATTGCGCAGCTTCTCTATCATCCGAGACAGCGCGAAATGATCGTCCTAACGACGTGTAACTAAATAGAACTTGCAACAAGATCGTCGCAAGCACTGCAATTCCAAAGGTAAGTAAGGGTAAGACGCCAACCGTAAGATTACTCATCGAAAAACTTGCCAATGCAATGCTGCCGGCCTCTAGCGACTTCGGATCAGCGGAATACATTTCAAGTAAAAAGTTTTGAACAATGATGGATAGGCCAAACGTCACCACTAATGAAGGCAAAGGGTCACGGCCTAAGGTGTAGTTAAGTACGAAATGTTGTAAGGCATATCCCGCTAAAAAAGCTAATGGTATGAGTACCAACAATCCCAGGCCTGGTGATAAGCCAGTAGCGGCAACCATACTGATAGAAAAAAATCCACCAAGAATAATAAAATCACCCTGGGCTGTATTAGTCAGTCGCATCACGCCAAACATGAGTGATTGTCCTAATGCGAACAACGCGTATAGACCGCCGAGTAATAAGCCCTGTAAAATAATTTCTGTCATGATCTACAGTCCAAAGTAGGCTTTGCTAATTTGATCACGACTTAATTCACTAGACTTACCTTCGAGTGAGACCAAACCCTCCTGTAAACACACAACACGTGATGAGGCTTGCATCGCAAGTTGCACATCCTGCTCCACGATCAAGAGTGACATTCCCTCTTCCATGATGCTAGGTAATGCCGCGTAAATTTCACGAATCACTACTGGGGCTAAACCAAGCGAAATTTCATCACACAGTAAAAGGCGTGGATTACTCATCAAGGCGCGTCCAATGGCGACCATCTGTTGTTGGCCGCCTGATAAAGACGTGGAAGGTACATTCCGCTTTTCTTCTAATATTGGGAATAACTGAAATACGCGACTAAGGTTCCAGGAACCCTTACGACCCGACAGCGCACCCATCAAAAGATTTTCTTCAACCGTCAAGCTAGGAAACAACCGACGGCCTTCCGGCACCATGGCTATTCCTAATTTAACGATATCGGCCGCGTCTAAACTGCGCAGTGACTGACCTTCAAATTCAAGCTCGCCACTTCGTAACGGAAGTAGACCTGTAATAGTTTTTAAAAAAGTAGATTTACCGGCACCGTTAGCACCAATCAGAGCAACTATTTCACCAACACTCATTAAAAAATCAATGCCGAATAAAGCCTGTGCGTCGCCATAAGCTGCGGTGATACCTTGCGCACGCAACATGTCAGACCTCCAAGCCCATATACACGCGCTTTACTTCCGGATCTTGCATGACAGTTTCAGGCTTACCTTCGCATAAAGTTCGACCAAAATTAATAACCAATAGCTGATCGGCCAGAGAGAGCAATGCATGGACGACATGCTCAATCCAAATCATTGTGATACCGCTTTGTTTGATTCGCTGCAACTCTGCCACTAGCTCTTGCGCTTCGTGCTCAGTCAAGCCACCCGCTATTTCATCAAGCAGTAATAATCTCGGCTGTGTCGCCAGAGCCCGCGCGAGTTCAAGGCGCTTACGATTTAATAGCGTCAATCCACCCGCTGCTTGATTCGCAAATTTTTGTAAGCCGGTTTGTTCTAGTACATCCCATGCAATTTGCCATGCTTCTTTTTCTGATACCTGGGCACCAAAACAGGCCGCAGTCACCAAATTTTCAAAGACGCTCATTCCCCCAAATGGCTGAGGTACTTGATAAGAACGGCCGATGCCGTTACGGCAGCGCTGAAACGGTGGCGCATCATTAATGCGAAGTCCATCGAATGTAATCTCACCACTATCGACTTTAAGATCGCCGGAAATAAGATTGAATAAGGTGGTCTTCCCGGCCCCATTGGGGCCGAGAATTCCAAGTACTTCACCCTCAGTCACTGATAACGAAACTCCATCAGTCACCTTTAAAGCGCCAAACGACTTACTGACGTTTTTGAGGG
>CAINAY010000304.1 GCA_903846425.1 uncultured Noviherbaspirillum sp. | reverse complement strand
CTTTGCGCCGCAAGACGCAACAACGAATCCTTCGCTGATACTCAAAGCGGTACAAAAACCTGAGTATCACTCGTTGCTGGATCACGTACTACAAAACCACCAAGGAAAATCAACCGGCGAGATGGTTGATCATTTACTGGTCGAATTTGGAAAAAAAATACTCGCGATTATTCCGGGCAGAGTTTCTACCGAAACCGATGCACGTCTTTCATTTGATACGCAGGCTACGCTAAAAAAAGCACGGCAGCTAATTGCACTTTATGATGCGGCGGGTGTATCACGTCAACGAGTATTAATCAAAATCGCCTCGACCTGGGAAGGCATACAGGCAGCGAAAGTACTCGAAAAAGAAGGCATACACTGCAACATGACCTTGTTGTTTTGTTTGCCGCAAGCCATCGCTGCAGCGGAAGCAGGCGCAAAATTAATCTCACCCTTTGTGGGTCGAATCTATGACTGGCATAAAAAAGCGACGGGAACAGAGTACTCAGGCGCCGACGATCCTGGTGTGCAGTCGGTAGGCCGTATTTATGACTACTACAAAAAATTTGACTATCCCACTGAAGTCATGGGTGCGAGTTTTCGCAATACCTCGCAGATTCTTGAATTAGCTGGCTGTGATTTACTAACCATCAGCCCAGAGCTCTTACAAAAACTACGCGATACACAAGGCCCTATCGAGCCCAAGCTATCCGCACAAAAAGCGGCTTCTGCCTCGATTCAAAAAATCACGTTGAATGAGTCCGCTTTCCGACTCGCTTTGAATGATGATGCGATGGCTACTGAAAAATTAGCTGAAGGTATACGACTCTTTTGCGCTGATTCAGAAAAACTAGAACAATTAATCAACGCCGCGAAATAAAGTGATGGTGGATGCACAAACACATGTATTCACGCATACATACATACCACCGCTCAAGTGAGATCTAGATCACTTACTTAAAGAACACCTGCATCTCGAAATTCAACAATCTCTTGATCTGAATAACCCAGTGTTTTTAGTACTTCGTCGGTGTGCTCACCCAAGTCAGGACCTATCCAACGCGTTGAGCCTGGCGTTTCAGATAATTTCGGCGTGACCGCTGGCAGTTTGATAGAAGTCCCATCTTTGAACTGATGCTGTTCAAACATTTGCCGCGCAAGAAACTGCGGATCTTGCATCATGTCGCGCACCGAATAAATTTTCGATACGGGTACGTCAGCTCCTTGAAGCACGGCTAATGCAGCATCAATCGTCTGCGTAGAACACCAGGACTGAATCGCCTCATCAATCGCTTGCGTTGCAGGCACTCGACCTGCATTGTTGGCCAACGCAGGATCATCAGCCATGTCGAGTCGACCTATCGCGGTCATGAGTCGCTTAAAGATCGCATCGCCATTGCCAGCAATGACGATATTTTCACCATCGCCCGTGGTGTAGGTATTCGAAGGCACAATCCCAGGTAACGCACCACCGGTGCGCTCACGCACTACACCCGCGTGATCGTATTCGGGCACCAGCGATTCCATCATGTTGAATACGGCTTCATACAAAGCCACATCGACCATCTGCCCTTGCCCTGCTACGCACTCCGCACCCGATTTCCCATTCCAGCGACCACCGCTTGCATCACGATGACGTAGGGCCATCAACGCACCAATGGCGCCATGCAAAGAAGCGACCGAATCACCGATAGAAATACCAATACGAACCGGCGGCCGATCAGGATGACCTGACACGTAGCGCAAACCACCCATGGATTCACCAATCGCGCCAAAACCCGGCGCATCACGCAAGGGTCCTGTCTGCCCATAACCTGACAAACGCACCATGATCGCAGCCGGATTAATCGCTTTTAATTGATCGAAGCCGAGATTCCATTTCTCAAGCACGCCGGGTCGATAGTTTTCAATAATAATGTCGGCGTCCAGCGCTAAACGACGTGCGATTTCTTGTGCACGCTGGTCTTTCATGTTGAGGGTAATACTTTTTTTATTTCGACTCTGCACATACCACCAGAGTGAATTTCCATCCTTGAGCACTCGCCATTTACGAATCGGATCGCCCTCACCTGGCGCTTCGATCTTAATGACCTCCGCACCAAACTCAGCCAACATACGCGCACAAAAAGGACCGGCGATTAAGGTACCCAGTTCGAGTACTTTGATTCCTGCCATTGGGCCTACCGAAGCCGATTCTTTATTTTTTTTATTCATCATGAGCTCGGGAAAAGTGGTTGAAGATTGTTACTTTAGGTGCTGCGCCTGTCTAGCATGGCGCGTGCAATGGTTCCTGCATCGACATACTCAAGTTCACCACCTACGGGCACGCCACGCGCTATACGGCTAACGCTGAGCCCGCGTTGTTTTAAGGTCTCGCTAATGTAATGCGCGGTTGCTTCACCTTCATTGGTAAAGTTTGTAGCTAGTACGACTTCGGTCACGACACCGTCCGTCGCACGACTAACTAGCCTATCAAGGTGCAAATCTTTTGGACCGATACCATCGAGCGGAGAAAGACGACCCATCAACACAAAATACAGACCTTTGTACGTCATGGTCTGTTCAATCATCAACTGATCTGCGGGTGTCTCAACAACACACAATAAACCAGAATCGCGTTCTGCATCCAGACAGGTTTCGCAGACATCGCTTTCAGTAAAGGTATTGCAAAGTGCGCAGTGCTGAACGCGATCAACTGCTTGGGTTAATGCGCGTGCGAGCTGCGCTGCTCCCTCACGATCGTGCTGCATGAGGTGATACGCAATTCTTTGCGCAGATTTTGGCCCAACACCGGGCAAGCGACGCAACGCATCGCTCAAAAAATCCAGGCTAGAGGAAATCTTCACTCGCCAGCGCTATTAGAAGGGCAACTTAAAGCCTGGGGGAAGCGGCAAACCTGCCGTCATGCCCGACATTTTTTCATTGGTCGTTGCTTCGGCTTTGCGAACAGCATCATTAAATGCCGCTGCAACTAAATCTTCCAACATATCTTTATCATCACCCAATAATGAAGGATCGATCGAGACGCGCTTGACATCGTTTTTACATGTCATCAATACTTTAACCATCCCAGCACCGGCCTGACCTTCGACTTCTATCATGGCGAGTTGGTCCTGCATCTTTTTCATGTTGTCTTGCATGGCCTGCGCCTGTTTCATCAGACCGGCAAGTTGGCCCTTCATCATGGTGAACTCCTCATTTAGTCAAATCAAATCGGTCGCACTGATCCGGGGACTATCGTCGCACCGAATTCGCGTTTTAAAGTTTGTACAAAGGGATCGCTTTCCAACGTTTGCTCGGCTTGCTGCAACCGCTCTGCCTGCTCAGCCAGACTGGCCGCGTGCGCGGTCTGACGTACTACGCCGATCTCCGTCGTTATCGATACTTTTTTATTCAGATAGCCCGTCAATGCCGTCGCAAGCTTTTCAACACTACCGGCTGAGAGCAAGGTATCGACGGGGATGCGTAATTCGATTTTTATGACGACATCGTCTTCATGCACACTTAGTAATTCACTTTGCGTGGCCAATTGTTGAGCTACGCCGCGCAGTTCGAGCTTTCTCACCACTACGGGCCAATCAATCCTTGACGTCGCTGTTGCGGCTGTCGTCGATGATGACGTCGGAAGATTTATTGGCGCAGCACTCTGCTCAACAGCATCATTCACAATTACCTGTGCCGGCGCTGAATTCAGTTCAGTTTTTTTTTGAGACGGTGCAGTTGATGGTGCAGTTGACGGCGTAGTTGAGGATGCAGTCGATGCTGAGGTTACTGGAAACGGTGGCGCGCTGTCATCATCATCAAGCTCGCCCGTTGGCTTCGATGATTTTCCACTACGTGCTGCCGCTAACGCAGCCATCGCAGGGTTGGGTGCTTTAGCAGCAGGGGCTGAACTTTCGTTTATTTTTGAAGCCACGACAGTTGCTGCTGCTGGAATTGAAGCTTTTGCGGCAGTCGATGTTTTTGCTAGTGCTGCAACAGGTTTTGCTGAAGGAGGCATAGACTGAGTTTTGTTGTCACCCCCTGAATGCAGCGGCGTAAATGCCAGCATTCGCAGCAGGGTCATGGTGAAGCCCGCGTATTCATCCGGCGCGAGTCCCAGCTCTTGACGGCCATGAACGACAATTTGGTAAAACAGTTGTATGTCTTCTGCTGAGAACTGTGCCGCCAATCGCTGTATATCTTCCAGCTCAGGCAAATCATCAGGTAATGCCGCAGGCACGGCTTGTGAAATCGCGATGCGATTTAATAGCGTACCTAAATCTTGTAGCGCAGCGCTCCATGAAAGACTGCGTGCGGCCATATCATCAGCCACTGCAAATAATGCCGCTCCGTCTTGAGCGGCCAATGCATCCATCAGTCTGACTAAATACGTGTGATCTAAAGCACCCAACATGCCTTGTACTGCTTCGAGCGTGACCTTACCCGCCGAATAAGCAATTGCTTGATCAGTTAACGACAAAGCATCGCGCATAGAACCTTGCGCGCCTTGCGCTAGCAAACGTAAAGCGGGCGTATCGAAAGTGATCTTCTCTTCTGCAAGAATATTTTCTAGATGCGAAACAATATGCCCGGGCGGCATTTGTTTGAGATTAAATTGTAGGCAGCGTGACAACACGGTCACAGGAATTTTTTGCGGATCTGTAGTCGCCAATATGAACTTCACATGCTCAGGCGGTTCTTCCAGCGTCTTAAGCATCGCATTGAATGCATGGCTGGTTAGCATATGAACTTCATCGATCATGTAGACCTTGAAGCGTGCATTGGATGGTGCATAAATAGCTTGCTCAAGCAGCTGCGCCATTTCATCGACGCCACGGTTGGATGCGGCGTCCATTTCGATGTAATCAACGAAGCGGCCGGCATCAATCGAGGTACAGGCATCGCACAAGCCACAGGGATGAGCCGTGATATCGCCTTGCCCATCGGTGCCCTGACAATTCAGCGACTTGGCCAGAATACGTGACAGCGTGGTCTTACCCACACCGCGTGTACCCGTAAATAGATAGGCGTGATGTAAGCGCTTGTTTTCAAGCGCATGGGTGAGCGCGCGCACCACGTGATCCTGCCCAACCAAGCTGTCGAAATTTTTGGGACGGTATTTACGGGCTAGAACCTGATAAGACATAGACGGCACTGTGAAGTTCAAGTGCGTCATTTTACCCGAGGGAGAGCTATGCGCAGGAAGAATACAGGACGATAAAGGCGAGCCTTGTCTGCGGCACTTGCAGTATATGGCTGTGGCTGCTTCGTTCCCGACCTGACCAGGTTGACCATGCCACAATGCGCAGGGGCCCGCCGGGCTCGATTCTATCAGCAATCACTCACTCAAAAGCGCAGGAGTAGTGACTATGTGAATAAGTATCAACCCAGATTCAAGCCCTGCCATATCGCATCAACACGCGACTTCACATCTGCATCCATCGCAATCGTGCGTCCCCATTCACGCGATGTCTCACCTGGCCACTTGTTGGTGGCATCAATACCCATTTTGCTACCTAAACCGCTTACAGGCGACGCAAAATCAAGATAATCAATCGGCGTGTTATCAACTAATGTGGTGTCACGTATGGGATCAACGCGCGTAGTTATCGCCCAAATCACTTCTTTCCAGTCGCGTATATCGACATCGTCATCAACCACCACAATGAACTTTGTATACATGAACTGCCGCAAAAAACTCCACACACCAAACATCACGCGCTTAGCATGCCCCGGATACGATTTTTTTATTTGCACTACCGCCATGCGGTAACTACAACCTTCCGGCGGTAAGTAAAAGTCTGTAATCTCAGAAAACTGCTTTTGTAGCAGCGGCACGAACACTTCATTCAGCGCCACACCGAGTACTGCAGGCTCATCCGGTGGTTTACCGGTGTAGGTCGAATGATAAATAGGATTACGTCGCATCGTAATGCGATCGACTGTGAACACCGGAAACCAATCCTGCTCGTTGTAATAACCCGTATGGTCGCCAAACGGACCTTCGAGCGCATGTTCAAAACCGGTATTCGGTGGTGGTGATACGCCATCGTGCACGACATGTTCAGACGTAGTCTCTGGGTAAATATGCCCCTCCAAGACGATCTCGGCCGAAGCTGGCACACGTAACTCGCTACCTATCGCTTTCACCAACTCGGTACGACTGCCGCGCAATAAGCCAGCGAACTGGTATTCCGACAAACTGTCGGGCACCGGTGTGACGGCTCCTAATATAGTGGCGGGGTCTGCACCCAGTGCCACGGCTATTGGGTAGGGTTTACCGGGATTAGTCAGGCAATGTTCGCGGAAATCCTGCGCACCACCTCGATGAGCTAGCCAGCGCATGATCAACTTATTGCGACCAAGGACTTGCTGGCGATAGATGCCTAAATTCTGCCGCTTCTTATTAGGGCCTCTAGTAATAACTAAGCCCCAGGTAATTAGCGGAGCAATATCGCCCGGCCAGCAGTGTTGAATAGGTAGGCGCGACAAGTCGACATCCTTCCCCTCCCACACAATCTCTTGGCACGGTGCTGAACTAAGCTCCTTCGGCGCCATGTCCCAGACCGACTTAACTAGTGAGCCCAAACCAAGTACATCACGAAAGCCTTTCGGAGGCTCTGGCTCTTTGAGTCTGGCCAGCAGGTGTCCGATGCGTCTTAACTCGCCGACATCAGCCGCTCCCATGCCCATCGCCACTCGTTTTGGGGTTCCAAATAAATTGCCCAACACTGGAATCGTGTGGCCGGTAGGTTGATTAAACAAAAGGGCCGGACCACCAGCGCGCAGCGTTCGATCACATAGCTCTGTCATTTCCAGATTCGGGGAGACAGGAACATCAATCTCGACCAAGTCACCAGATTGTTTCAGCTTGGCAATAAAATCTCTCAGATCAGAATATTTCATCAGTTTTTGAGTTTTTTCAAAGTGGTATGTAGATACTTAGCTAATTATTCTAAGTAGCTGATTTTATGGGTAATTGCTAGTTAATACATAAAATGTCATAACTAATAGTT
>CAINAY010000303.1 GCA_903846425.1 uncultured Noviherbaspirillum sp. | reverse complement strand
GGTCAACATGGGGATCTCCTGTTTATTATTATTTTGTCGGCGCAAATGTATAAAGCTTAGTTTGCGATGCGCCAACACCTCGCAATAACGGTTGCCAAAATTAGCGGTCGTTAGCCAGATTTCGCCATTGATGATACTGTAATTAGATAAGCTTTCGTAAAAACCACCATCAACCGCGTTACCAAAACAGCATGATGACCTATGCTGTTTACTCTGAACGTTTGGAGAACCTGATGAAACAAATTATTTCGCGCTGCACTCTATTGCTACTACTTAGCATCCCTTTGTTCTCCATTGCTGATTCCACGCAGTGGATTGCTGACAAACGTGGATGCAAGGTCGTCAATATCGCACCGCAAGAAGGTGAAAGCATTACCTGGAGTGGTGAATGCAAGAATGGCGTTGCACATGGTGAAGGCACGCTGACCTGGTTCCAAAAAGGTGTCAAAGTTGAGACGTACAACGGACCCATGGTGAATGGCTATGCTGAAGGCCGTGGACGACTAGTGCGCGGCGGTGGTGTCTACGTCGGCGAATGGAAAAAAAGTCAGCAACATGGCAAAGGCCGCTTTGAAGATGCCGACGGCAGTTGGTATCAAGGCGAATGGGAGGATGGCCAACCTCATGGTCGCGGCCAAATGCTGACGCCCGAAGGGGAACTACTCCGAGGCTATTGGAATAAAGGTGAATTCGAAGAAGCAGGTGCTATGCCTGGAAGAACCTAAGCAATCTTATTTAACCTACTGAAGCACTCAATAAAATCGATAACGGCGTATAACCTCGCGACTGAAGTAATACGCTTTATTATGCAGCGCATAATGTAAAACACTCTGCATAATTACCGTAACTATGACTACCCGAATTTCCCGCACTGCCTTTCTCACTTTATTACTGATTGCCATCATGATGGGCGGCAATCACGTCGCTGCACGGTTCGCATTTAATGATTCAGTGAGTGTTATCACAGCAGTGATTTTTCGCAGTGGCGTTACCGCTCTCATCATCACTCTTCTATTAGTACAGCAGAAAGTACGGATACGATTTTCAGCGCGCCACAAACAAGTGATGCCTGTGATTGGCGTACTGGTGGCTATACAAAGTTTTTGCCTGTACTCGGCTGTTGCAAGACTGCCGATTGCACTAGCGCTGTTAGCTTTTAATACTTATCCCTTGTGTAGCGCATTTTGGGCGCGTGTACTGTATAAACACCGCGCGGAGCCCTTCGTTTTAAAAGCGATGCCTGTGATGTTGCTAGGGCTCGCATTAGCTCTCGATGTATTCGGTGCTGCATCAGGTTTGGGTGCAGCGGCGCACTGGCAGCAAATCGGCGCAGGTGTTGGCTATGCCATCGCAGCAGCAGCTACTTTTGCGCTCGCCATGATTTTGACGCAGCATGAAGCTGTTGATCTGGATGGTCGTGTTAGAACAGCGATGACGATGGGTATGGTTGTGCTATTAGCCTCTGCGTTTGCTATTGTTAGCGGTGGATGGTCGCTACCTCGCACATCATTAGGCTGGTGGGGCCTAGGTGGATTAACGGCGTTGTATGGAACCGCCTTCACATTGATGTTTAGCTTGCTGCCTCGACTAGGCGTGGTTGGGAACTCAGCGATCATGAATATCGAACCGGTATTTGCTTTAGTGTTAGCTTGGCTTTTACTTGGTCAAGCGATCGCACCGATACAAGTTATCGGTGCTTTAATCGTGGTATCTACCGTGATGGTACTAGGCTTGCGTCGCAGGTAAACTGCATCTTCCCGATAAAACCCTTTATCGGTCCTTGAAAAGGCTACGTCCCATGGACAAAATAGATTTTTCTTCTTGGCAGGTTCCTCATGCCACCAAATTTCGCCTAAATGAATTTGATACGTCTCCACCCGACGAGCTGGAGCTAGACGAAGATGTTCTCAAACATCATCAAACCAAATTAGAAGAAAAACTGAATAAATTGCAATCGTTGTTCTATTCCTCAAAATCAAAGGCCGTATTGCTGATTTTGCAGGGCATGGATACCTCCGGCAAAGATGGCGTGATTCGTCATGTGTTTTCGCATGTTAGTCCGTTGGGTATGCATGCAATCGCCTTTGGTGCACCGACTGAAGTAGAGCTGCGACATGATTTTTTATGGCGCATACACAATAAACTACCCGCCTTAGGTGATATAACGATTTTTAATCGTAGTCACTACGAAGATGTGCTGGTGACTCGCGTGCGTGGAATGATAGACAAAGCGACCTGCGAAAAACGGTATAAACATATTGAGCACTTCGAATCTCTTTTGACTGATAACAATACCGTCGTACTCAAATGTTATCTGCATATATCCAAGGATGAACAAAAAAAACGACTTCAAGCACGACTTGACGACCCCTCCAAACATTGGAAGCTGCAGGCATCCGATTTTGCTGACAGAAAATTATGGCCTGACTTTATGAAAGCCTATGAAGATGCCATCGCAGCCACCAGCACCAAACAAGCGCCTTGGTATGTCGTACCTGCTGATTCGAAACCTCATCGTGATTTATTTATCGCAAATCTATTAGTACAAACACTCGCTCGACTTGACCTTCCCCTGCCCAAACCTACCTTTTCAATCGACAAAGTAAAACTCGACTAATGCGCGTGCAAACAGGCGATGTGTGGGGTGGCTTAGCGGCGATGATGGTAGCGCTGCCAGCGTCGATTAGCTTTGGCGTCATCGTCTACGAACCCTTAGGCCAGATGTATAACGCACAAGGCGCTATGGCCGGGATCATCGGCGCCACGCTGCTGGGGTTTTTTGCAGCGATGTTTGGCGGTTGTAAGCGATTAATCTCTTCGCCCTGCGCACCGGCTGCTGCTGTGTTGTCTGCATTCGCCATTCAATTTACGCAGTCGGGCATGCCACCTGATCAAATTTTATTAGCCTTGTTGTTGATAGGCCTGCTTGCCGGTGGTTTTCAGATGTTGTTTGGCTTACTAAAGTTAGGCGGCTTAATTAAGTACATGCCTTACCCGGTGGTCAGTGGCTATCTCGCTGGTGTAGGTCTCATCATCATCGCTGCGCAAACACCCAAGTGCTTAGGCATTAGCGGTAATCAGGGATTCTGGTTCGCTATCACTTCAGCCGACCAGTGGCGCGCGGCCAGTTTAATCGTTGGTATCGTAACAGCCGCCCTGATGCTTATTGTTCCTCGAGTTACTCAACGTATTCCCGCAGTCATTATCGCCATCATCGGTGGTGTCACGACTTACTGGTTACTCAGTTTATGGGATACCGATTTACTTCAACTACATAACAACACACTTATTGTTGGCCCACTCGGTGGTACCGGTATCAGTGGGGATGCCGGTGATGCGATGGGCGGCATTACGAATTTTTTTACCAGTATCAGCCTTCCCTACCGCGCGCTAGCAGATGCATCGTTACCACCGATTAAAGCACTGCTCTATCCCGCGCTGACCTTATCGATATTACTTTCGATTGATACCCTCAAGACTTGCGTCGTATTAGATTCACTCACACACAGCCGCCATGATTCGAATCGCGAACTATTGGGTCAAGGCATAGGTAACGTAGCCTCGGCACTGTGTGCAGGTATGCCTGGCTCGGGCACGATGGGCGCCACCCTACTAAATATCACTAGCGGCGCACAGACGCGCGCTTCAGGAATGATAGAAGGTGTGATGATATTGGTGGCTTATATATTGTTGGCGGCAATGCTGGCCTGGCTACCCTTAGCTGCACTAGCCGCTATTTTGGTGGTGGTTGGGTTTCGCATGATCGACCGACACAGCTTTGCACTTCTTAAATCAAGTGATACGAGGCTGGATTTTTTAGTCATCCTCACCGTTGCGACGGTGGCATTGACGATTAGTTTGATTGCAGCGACTGGCATTGGTTTGTTACTAGCTATTTTGCTTTTCCTGCGTAAGCAAATTGGCACTCGTCTGATACGCCGCACCACCTTCGGTAATCAAGTTTTTTCTCGCAGTGAGCGACTCGAGAGCGAGCGCCAACTGCTTGAGGAAAAAGGACATCAAACCGTAATACTTGAATTACAAGGTTCTCTCTTCTTCGGTACCGCGAATCAGCTCTACCAAGCCGTCGAGCCTTATTTGCAAACCTACCGCTATCTGATACTTGATTTGCGCCGCGTGCAGTCCGTCGATATGACGGCTGGCCATATATTGGAGCAAATAGGAGATGCTTTGCACGAAAATCAATGCGAGCTGATTCTGAGCGACTTACCCGGCACGATACCTACCGGTGAAAACCTGAAAAGTTACTTTGACCATTTAGGCATACTGCGTGAGCAGCAACATATCCGCGTGTTCGATGAGCTGTACGACGCACTTGAGTGGATAGAGGAACAATGGTTGCTCAACTCCGGTTTACGGCCGCGCTCAGAGCAAACCTACTCGCTGCGCGACTTTGACGTATTTAAAAATCATAAGGACGACACACTGGTAGATCTACAAGCCTGCATGGAGCCACGCCAACTGAAAACCGGCCAGCTGTTGTTTGAAGTCGGATCAAAGAGCGATGAAATTTTTTTCATCATGCAGGGTGAAGTTCGACTCGACATTCCGCTGCCTGACGGTCACCAACATCACATCGCAACGCACCATCAAGGTGACTTTATCGGCGAACTCGGGTTCCTTGACCAGCGCCCACGCATCGATTCCGCCACCGCGATCACCGACGTCGAAGTGCTCGTGCTATCGCGATCGCGCTTAGATCAATTGGCAGATCATCACAAGCGTTTAGGTGTGAGCTTGATGACAGAAATCGCGCGCGTACTCGCTTCGCGATTGCGACAATCGAATGATGAGCTCCGAGTGCTCGAAAGCGCCTGATTTTTTCTGTCAATGCGCAGTCTTTAACGATCAATTCATTTCGTTCGCATTGAATTCATCGCTCGAAATGCCTTTGTTTATGCGGGTTTTTAAAAAATCGATTCACCTGCACATTGATTCGCAAAAAATAATTTTGCATCTTCAATGAACGACAAAAATCTCTCATGACCCACCTCATCGGGGTCAAAAATCTCGCCAAAAGCAAATTTCTGGACCCGCTCTGGAGTTGTGGTATACTGTGCATATATACAGTAGTTAAGCAATCAACCAACCCTCTCAGAACCCGCACAAAACGTAGTGGAGTTGCGAAAATGGAAACCGAAATGATTGACCAAGAGCTACCTGGCAAGCTTGAAATCAAGATCGTCTCGCGCCCTTCGAGTCAGGCGCAGCGCATCTGGCGTAAACGTGGTCGCCCACGTGATTTGCGTAGCCAAGCCGGCTTCCAACCTATTGCGGCGCATCTGATTGCGGTGAGTCTGATCACAACTAACACGCAATAAATTCATCTATCCTGGTTCGCTAGGAATATTTCAAAGCCGTTTGCCGGAGTCTTCCGCAAACGGCTTTTTCATTGGTACAGCCCAAACCCTGCCCTCAATAGCCGCGCTGGGTCAGCCACTTTAGTCCAATAAAGCTTTTCGAAATTCCTCAGGAGAGACTTCAGCTTGCCTGAGAACGCCATTCACGGTTCCCACTTTTACTTCTTTGTGATTCGGAACCACACATCCTTTATCGCCTCTTTTCATCAAAACATGGCTGCCAGTTTGTCGCACAAAATGGAAACCTAACTTTTCCAACGCACGAATAATTTCTTTACCTGACAAGCCCGGAAATTTAGGCATGAGCTAAATCAAATGTGGTGATTAAAGGATGGGCGCTAAATGCCTCAGGAAATTCTTCTAGGTAGAGCGAAGTTGCCTCTTTAAGATTTGCGATTGCCTCGTCCACAGTTTCGCCCTGACTGGTGGTCCCTGTTTCTGGATTCAGGGCGACATATCCGCCCTCTTCTGCAGGGCTTAACACAGCAGTAAGCAACATAAGATTCTCCTAGTAATCAATCGTTTCTTATTATGCGACTGATCCTAAATTTGGGCAATTACACTCACAAATCCACAATAGTAAAAATAGAGAAAGGGCCTAGCTGCTGAGCCCACTTCTGGTCTATCAAATCAGTGACTATCTGCTCGGCTAAAGACCACTGATTAAATTATGCCAGCTGGAACAGGCCACCGATGACTGTTCAGCGCTGACAAGCAAGGGTTATTAAAAAGAAATCGGCGTGACTACAACGTTTGTCGGAGTCTTACGCAAACGGCTTTTTCATTGGTACAGCCCAAACCCTGCC
>CAINAY010000302.1 GCA_903846425.1 uncultured Noviherbaspirillum sp. | reverse complement strand
TGCACGAAAGGCATCTAACTTAAAGGGGACGGTCACATTGGCGCCACGACCTCCTGCTGCGATAAATGATTTCACGGTCTGATCAAACGCATCGAGCGGTGCCAGCAAACGATCGTACTGCAACGATTGTGAGGTTTGCTCGGCGAATCGCGCATGAATTTGCGGCGATTTACTATGCGCGATAGGATTACCAATGACTACGTAACGGTCGTTCAAACTCACCACTTATCCCCCGGCAGCGCTAGTTTCAAGTACTTCATCGCGCGTAAAACGAAAACGCGTGATTATCTCCCAAACATGAGTCTTGCCATCACCCAGAGCACCCTTAGGGAAATTACCAAACGGTGCAGCACGACGCACAATCGCTAATGCTGCATGATCTAGCATGCGGTTGCCGGATGTTTTTTCTATACGCGGCCCACCTTCTTTTTCATATATCGAGCCATCTTGATAAACCGGTATGTACACGATCAAATCGCCATATATTTTTTTTCCCTCTTGCTGAGGAAAATATCGCGTTCCAGTTCGCTCTATTTGTTTTTGCAGTGTGGCGTAATAAACGGCATACGACACTTCACGCGTGCTAGGCGTTAACTGACTTTTTATCGGGCGCTTGTTGTAGTCGGACACCTGCTTTGCAATTTCTGCTTCTCGTCTGGCTAAAGCCACCGTATCCATGGTCTCGGGCTTAGTGCTGACATCGACTGATTTTTTTATCGATTTTTCTGCTACTTTAATTCGCTCTTTAGAAAGCGTAGACAATTGCGACAGCATACGTTCCTGCTGTTGTTCAAGCTCAGCGATTTTTCTACGTTGAGTTTCTATGTGATTACCATCGACAGACTGCTGAAGGTTAGGCAAAGGCGAACGTGCTCGGCCGAGCTCAGTATTTCCTCCGCCTGATAAATTCGCTTGTGCGAGTGCATCAGCATTAACAGGTGCTTTATCATGCCGCGCATTGACGAGAATAATTTCTAAACCACTAGACAAGGGTTTTGAAGTCTGATTCGTCGGCGGCGCAAATTTCACTGCCAGTAAAGCCGCATGCAGCAAAAATGAAAAACCTACAGCTATCCAAAGCCGTTGATCTTCTTTTGCTGTCGCGCTAATCATAGGGCCGACGTCGATGAATCCGAATTAGATTGAATTACTGGATCCGTAATGATAGCCAATGTGCTGGCATCCGACTCTTCACTCAACACCTGCTCGACGACTTGCTCGCTCTCATCAATGCTATCGCCATCTTCAAAATCACTATCCTCATCAACGGCGAGTACTGCCTGGCTGACTTCCAATAAACGGGCTTGCACTGATAAGTCGACTTCGTCCCATGAAATGAGCTCTATCGTCAGTTGAGTACCGCGCGGATGTTTAACGCCCACCATTGGGAGAATCAATGGAATATCTACCAACTTAAGCAGATCATCTTTGATCTGAACTGCCTGAACTTTTCGCGCCTCGTGTTGGCTTAACCAGCGCAAACACCAGTAATGCTCCATGATGTTTTGAAAATCGGCATAGGCCGCATACGCCGCATCAAAAGCAGAAACAATCGCAAATAAATCAGCATCTCTAGCTTTGAATGGTGCGACCAGAGGAGCGGTTACGCCATGTTTTAAGCAAGCGAGTATTTGCCATTGGTTGACCAGATCGGTGTAACGTCGTAGCGGTGATGTGCTCCACGCGTACTGATCAACACCTAAGCCCTGATGCGGGGCTGCATGCGTGAGCATACGAACTTGCATACGTGCCGCCCAACCATTACCCGAACCCTGAGTACGATAGATACCAGGCACGCCATGTTCATGCAGTAGCAAACCCCAACTGCTATTTGCATAAATCATTAATTCTGCAACGATTTTATCTAACGGTGCACCACGCTTGCGGCGATTGATCGTAACGGTCTCATCGTCCACGTAAAAATTAAAATCAACGCGATTATTTTGCTCCGGTCGCAAACCAAAACTTTCACGCTTTTGCATACGCCCGCGCTCTAATGTCTGAGCCCACTGCCATAGCAATTGAATTTCTTTTTTGTGAGGATACTCACCCAGACCTGCCGCTAAATTTTCTTCAGTGACTATTTCATCGAGATCGTTATGACGTAAGTTAGCGGCAACTGGCACAGCTTCGGCTACTGTCTCAGTTGCAATGACGGACCAATCAGCGGTATCGATCGTGGCATACAGCGATAAAGCTGGACGGACATCGCCTTCGGCTAACGTAAATTCACTCACTAACTCATCGGGCAGCATGGTGATTTTGTCACCCGGCATATACACCGTGCTCATGCGCTCGCGCGCTAATTTATCAATCGCATCGCCCGGAGAAATACCCATGCCTGGTGCAGCGATATGTATGCCAACTCTGATTTTTCCGTCACCTAAGTCGCGAACAGAAAACGCATCGTCGATTTCTGTAGTCGTTACATCATCGATAGAAAATGCTTGAACATCCGCGCTCACTAATTGCGGCTTAGCGGGTATCGCTATTTCAGGAAATCCCGTGCCTCGCGGAAAACAGACGGAGAGAAAGCGGTTCATGTGCAGTTCCCTCGCCGAGGAAATCGCACCAACTGAAAGCATTAATCGCGCTGGCGTTGTTTGAAGTTCTTGAGCAGCGGTATCTAGCGCTTTGTATTCAATGCTGTTCTTATCTGGCTTGAACAAGAGTTGATTTACCAGTGGCGCCATGCTTACCGGTAGCTGACCCGCTTTGAGTTCTTCTACTTGTTTTGCTTGTAGCAGCGCCTGCTGCTTTTTCTTTTCGACGCCGGCTAATGCTGCCTTCAAAATTTCCGCTGGTGCAGCTTTATATCGGCCCTTACCTTTTTTATGAAAGTAGATAGGCGCTGAAGCGAGGGCAAGAAGCAATCCTGCGGATTCTTCGGGACTAGGTACATGACCAAAATATTCCAGACCAAGATCAGCAAAACCAAATTCTTGCTCACCCGCGACTTCCCACAAAAAACTGACATCCATCTGATGCGATAACGACGTGGCCTTGGAAATTAATTCACCAGGCGACGGCGTATCGAATTGCAGCAGCACATCGCGCGCGCGCACTTTGCTGCGCTTGCCAGTGAGTGTTTCGACTTGAAATGCTTCGCCTTGCTGAGTTAGCACGGTGCCTGCTTTAAAGTCGCCGGATTCTTCGAAAAATAAATTCATTAATGAGACTAAAAAAAACTTAACTACTTCGATTCACTAAATCATGACGACGTTAGTGTGCGCAAAATTCAATGATTTCATCCATATAATTTTTGAAATCAGATAAACCATGATCACTGCCCTGAATGATCTTATGACGCGCACCGGGATAGTGTTTCACCATCTGCTGCCAATCCAGCACTTCATCACCCGTTGCGGCCACTAAAAAATAACGCTCTGGCTGACTTATTTTTAACATTTCAAACGGCGTTAATTCATCCACATATTCAGGGCGAAAATCTACCTGCTCGTTAGTGTGCCATGCCTTTTGAGTGCCTATGTGTTTTTGTAAATCACGTGCGGGAGTAATCGCCGGATTCAGTAAGACCGCTTTACAGGACAGCTCTTCAGCCAATGCCGTTGCGTAATAACCGCCGAGTGATGAGCCGATCAGAACAAGTTCACTCGCATCAATACTGGAGCACAGCTTACGGGCTAACTGCATCGCTTCTTTCGGAGATACGGGCAGTTGCGGACAAAGGAATTTATCTGCTTGGTCTATCGATTGGAAATAGTCCTGCAGCAGACGGGCTTTGAATGACCGCGGCGACGAACGAAAGCCATGCAAATAGAAAACCATTCAGTACGATCAAGAAAACTAAGAACGCACAGGCGCCTGCAGCGCATCGAGCAATTTTTGATGAATACCACCAAAACCACCATTGCTCATCACAAGAATAGAATCGCCCGGCTTAGCAGCTGACGCCACCGCTTCTACCAGAGTCGATAAATCATCGAACGCACGTGCCTTCTCGCCTAACGGCGCAAGGGCGGCTGCAAGATCCCAGCCTAAGGCCTCTTTGCCTTCACCTTTTGCACCAAATCCAAATACCAAATCGGCCTCAGACAAACTGCCCGGCAGTGCACTTTTCATGGTGCCCAGCTTCATCGTATTTGAGCGTGGCTCAAGCACAGCAAGGATGCGCGAATGACCCAGCTTACGACGCAAACCTTCGACAGTTGTCGCAATCGCCGTTGGGTGATGGGCAAAATCGTCAATCACGGTAATGTTGTTAACCACACCGCGGACTTCCATCCGGCGCTTGACATTTTGAAAGGTCGATAAAGAATCAATCGCTTGCGTTGGTGGTACTCCG
>CAINAY010000301.1 GCA_903846425.1 uncultured Noviherbaspirillum sp. | reverse complement strand
CGCTTGCTTTGGTGGTCACTTCAAAACTGGGTGAAGATAGCGCCTGCCAAAAATGACTATGCGTGAATTCGCTCAGATCAGCACGACTAAAATCATCACAAATCATCGGTCCAGCAAAACTAACAGCATGCTGAGTCAGCAAGCCCATGTGAATCGCCGTGAAATCACTATGCCCAATAAAATGCTTACCGCTATTCGCCAGCAAGTCAAAATCGATATCAGCTAATAAGCGCGACAAACCATAACCACCGCGCAAAGCAATAACCAGCTCAACGTCAGGATGCTTAGCAGCATTGTGTAGTTGAGCTAAACGCTCCGCATCGGTCGCTGCAAAGCGCTGATAATGCGTATCTGCGGCACTAAAATCATGAATCTGATGACCTAAATCACGGAGGTGCTGCAACGCACGCAAATACGCTGCCTGATCGGTGGCATAGCCACTGGGGGCGATAATAGCGATGTGACGTGGAGGCATAGTCATAACAATCTCACGATTCAGTGCGTAACTGTTGGCGACGCTCAGCGAAAAAAGAGGACAGCATTTTTCCACATTCCTCGGCCAGAACGCCACCATCGAGCTGGGTCTGATGATTCAGTTTTTTTTCAGCGAATAGATTCATGACTGAACCGCACGCTCCGGTCTTGGGATCACTCGCACCAAATACTACACGCTCTAAACGCGCATGCATCATCGCACCAGCACACATCGCACAGGGCTCAAGGGTTACGTACAGCGTGCAATCGACCAATCGGTAATTACCTAGTTTTTGCGCGGCTGAACGCAGTGCATTAATTTCAGCATGCGCAGTTGGATCATGCTGCCCTATCGGCTGGTTGTAACCCACCGCAATCACTTCGCCATCTTTCACAACCACCGCACCAACCGGTACTTCACCGACTAGTTTTGCTTCAACTGCGGCATCCATCGCCATGCGCATGAAGGCCTGATCGCTCACGCACTCTCCGTAATCTCGGCCCAACAGTTAGGCGTTTCATGCAAAACGAGTTTATGCAATTTCAAACCTGTACCAAATCTATCCCAATACACAGGCTTGAGAATATCAAACGCCGTACGCGCTAAATTTTCAACAGTCGGTATTTTGTTAATCACTACTGTTTTGTGATCGGGTATACCGGCTAAAAAGTCGCGGACCGGTGTATCTTTTTCATACACAATAAATGCGTGATCCCAGATATCCACCAAATGCTGATGAGCCAGTGACTTAACATCAGAAAAATCCATCAACATGCCATTGTCCGAGCTGCCCTCTTCTTCAATCACTTCACCAACCAAGGTGATTTCAATCGTATATCGATGGCCATGCAGATTTCGACACTGGCTTTTGTGATCTGGAATTCGATGTCCCGCATCAAATTCGAGTTTGCGTGTGATGGTGATCATTGGTTCAGGGTATATGCAGCAATTTATGTGTTTGTATCGACAAGCGCCATTGAGGCTGATGCTTGCAGGTGTTTATAGCTAGTTGAGTATTTTTTTCTTTGTCTGGCCCATCCATGGGCTGCAAAAAGTGATAACGGAAGTTCATCGCCGCAAAGCGCTCTAAATCTTGCGCCGCTTGCGGAATGACAACCTTGATTTCATCACCTTGGTTAACCACTTGTACCGAACCCTGCTTCGGGCTGACGCAAACCCAATCAACCCCCGCAGGCACGGCTAGGGTGCCATTGGTTTCTATCGCCACGTCGAATCCATGTTGATGCAAGGCCTCGATCAGCGCATCATCAAGTTGTAGCAAAGGCTCACCGCCAGTGCAGACAACATATTTTCGCAAGCGCGAACTAGTTGACGGCCACTGCGCGTCAATCACGGCAGCCAAGGCCTGGGCTGATTCATATTTGGCACCCAAGACACCATCGGTACCAACAAAATCAGTATCGCAAAACTGGCAAATAGCCGATGCACGATCGGCCTCGCGGCCAGACCACAGATTGCAGCCGGCAAAGCGACAAAACACCGCCGGACGGCCTGTCTGTGCTCCTTCACCCTGCAAGGTATAAAAAATTTCTTTGACGCTGTACACCAGCGACGCTCCCGCCTAATACTCGAAGGCCGAATTATCCATTAAATCTGATCATCCGCCTCGAATCTTAGAATTTGGCGCCTGAAGCCAGCCGGGTTAGACCGGAAAACGAATAGTAAAGACGGTGCCATGACCTTTCTCACCGGAGCACACCTCAATCACAGCATCGTGGTCTTTGACGATATCGCGGACGATGGCCAAACCTAATCCGCTACCCGGTTGCGATTGATCTAGCCGGTAGAAACGGCTAAAGATTTTTTCTTTATCGGCATCCGGAATACCGGGCCCATTATCTTCGACGGTCAGCACAGCGTAACCATTGTCTTGATTGCAGCTAACTGTCACAACGCTACCTTCTGGCGAATAACGAATCGCATTGTCGACCAGATTGTCGATCAAATCGCGTAATAAAAAGCGATCACCTTTGACAAAGGTAAGCTGCAAATCAAAACCGATATCGATAGTTTTTTTAGTCGCTTGATCGACAAAATTTTGGACTGACTCAGAGACTAATTCATCCAGCGATATACGCTCTAAACGACTACGCTCAAAATCACCTGGCTCAGACCGAGCCAGTGCCAGTAGCTGGTTAGCCTGTCGCACCATCCGTTCTGTAGATACCATCATCAAGGTGGTCGATTGCGCAGTCTCAGGATCATCACGATGATGCGCTTGCAACCATTCGAGCTGCGCTTTAAAACCTGCTAAGGGTGTTCGCAGCTGATGAGCTGCATTGGCCAAAAAATCTTGTTTAGCACGCGCACTGTCCTGCACTCGCGCCAACAAAACGTTAATAGCACGAATAAACGGCACCACCTCACGCGGCGCTTTCGCCAAAGGGACTTCCGATAAATCATCGGTTTTTCGCAGCTCTAGATTTTGCTGCAACTCGCCTAGCGACAAAAGTCCTTTGTTCAGAGCGAACCAAACAACGACGGGAATGAGCAATAACAACAATAACTCAAGACCAACCAAAGAGAGAAGAATACGTAGTTTGAACTGCAGTCGCTTTACCCGCGTTTCTGCCACTCCGATCAGAATAGGCTCACCGGCGACCACGGTACGAAGGGATATCGCACGAATTTCTTCCCCACGCATAGTCGAAAGGTAAGCAACCCACGTATTCGCCTGATCAGGTGCGCGAAGAACGGGAAAATCTAAATCGCCCGCAATAGTTTTACCGCTGATATCACGAACCACAAAGAAAATTTCATCAAAATGGTCTACCCGCAAAACCTGTTCTGCCTGCTGAGTCAGTTGTAGCTCGACCGAATTTCCTGCTTCTTGAACGTGGGGCACCATCGCCCAAGCCGTATCGGCCAAACTCTGGTCTAAGGCGGCTTGTGCAGGCAACCAAGCCAACCAGTAAATAGCCGTCGCGCCGGCCAAATTCACCAGCATCAGCGGTATCACCAGCCATCTCAGCAGCTTGCCACGCAAACTCATCGTGAAGACTGTTCCAACATATACCCGAAACCACGAATAGTTTTTATAGAAATACCGGCCTTGTCGATTTTTGCACGTATGCGTGAAATGTAGACTTCGACAGCATTCAACGTCACTTCTTCACCCCAAGGCAAAATAGCATCAATGATTTGCTGCTTTGAGACTACTCGTGAGGCATGTTGCATCAAGTATTCGAGCACTGCCCATTCACGCGCAGACAGCTCTATCGTCAACCCATCGATGGTGGCACGTCGCGCAAACGGATCCAACTGCAAACCACCCAATTGCAAATCGACGGGCCGTGGATTACTACGCCTGACCAGCGCTTTAAGTCTAGCCACCAACTCAGGGGCCGCGAATGGCTTAACTAAATAATCATCCGCGCCCATTTCTAACCCACGCACACGGTCTTGCACATCATCGCGCGCAGTGAGCAAAAGCACGGGTAATTGACTACCGCGCGCACGCAAACGACGCACGACTTCAAAACCATCAATACCGGGTAGGCCAATATCGAGCACAGCAACAGACATTTCACGCGCTTGCAGCGCGCGATCTGCATCGTCTCCGTTATGCACAACATCCACCGCCATGCCGTGCCCTCGCAATATTCTTGCAATGCCATCGGCCAGCACCGGATCATCTTCTACTAGCAGTACATGCATGTTTGGTCCAGGAATCATCGTATTTACTTAGTTATTTTGCCAGAGACTCGAACCGACCTAGATAAAACGTCCTCAACGCGAACCCCGAAATAGCTGGATGAATAAAAAAACACCGGGCATAGCCCGGTGTTTTCCAGATCACTGAAAAAAATCAGGCAGCTTCTGGCACGCTGGGCAAGCCCGACAAAGCCATCGCCAATTCTTTCTCGTCATATTTGTCATCTTTGAGCTCACCCGCAAAGTAAGCTGAGTAGGCCGCCATATCGAAATGGCCGTGACCGCAGAGATTAAAGAGAATGACTTCGCTCTTACCTTCACGCTTGCAACGCAGCGCCTCTTCGATCGCTCCTTTCACAGCATGATTAGCTTCCGGTGCTGGCACGATACCCTCTGCTTTGGCAAATAAAACGCCTGCCGCAAAGCATTCAGTCTGATGATAGGCCACGGCTTCGATCAAACCCAACTCTTTGAGATGCGACACCAGCGGCGCCATGCCGTGATAACGCAAGCCACCTGCATGGAAACCCGGTGGCGTGAAAGAAGAACCGAGTGTGTGCATCTTAGTCAGTGGAGCCATGTGGCCTGTATCACCGAAATCATACGCGTATTTACCGCGTGTCAGTGATGGGCACGCGGCTGGTTCAACTGCCACGATGCGCGGCTTAGGACCGCCACGCAAGCCAGCTCCGATGAATGGGAATGCAATACCCGCAAAATTCGAACCGCCACCAGTACAACCAACGATCACATCAGGATAAGCATCGGCCATCGCCATTTGTTCCATTGACTCGATACCGACGATGGTCTGATGCATCAACACATGGTTAAGCACCGAGCCCAACGCATACTTGGTATCGTCATTCGTCGCTGCGATTTCCACCGCTTCTGAAATCGCGATACCTAAACTCCCTGGATGGCCCGGTGTTTTTTCTAACACTGAGCGACCGTAGTTAGTTTCATTCGAGGGCGATGCCACACAACGTGCACCATACGTTTCCATCACAGCGCGACGATACGGCTTTTGATCGTACGACACTCTGACTTGAAACACAGTCACGTCAATGCCATACAGTGAGCCTGCAAATGACAACGACGTACCCCACTGACCCGCACCTGTTTCCGTTGTTAAGCGTTTCACGCCAGCTTCTTTGTTATAGAACGCTTGCGGAATCGCCGTGTTTGGCTTGTGACTACCCGCCGGACTCACGCCTTCATATTTGTAATAAATTTTCGCGGGCGTACCAAGCGCCTTCTCAAGTGCGTACGCACGGAACAAAGGCGCCGGACGCCATAGGCGATACACATCGCGCACGGGTTCTGGAATATCAATCTCACGATCCTGCGAAACTTCTTGCATGATCAATTCCATTGGAAACAAGGGCGCGAGATCATCCGGACCAATCGG
>CAINAY010000300.1 GCA_903846425.1 uncultured Noviherbaspirillum sp. | reverse complement strand
CTTTCCTTCCGAAGAAGGATGAGCAGAAAGACGCGAAAGCTAAACCAGAGGCTGGTAACGATAAGCCCGCTGAAAAAGCTGCTGAAAAATCAGCAGGTAAGGCGGATGACAAACACGGAGCAGATAAAACGGATGTCGTTAAATTCGACGGTGGCCATGATCAACCCGCGCCCGTGGCAGTCGCTCCTAAGCGTCGCAAGGTGGCACGTGCTCCTGCTCCTGCAGCGGCACCCGCTGCTAACCCAGTGATACAGCAAGTCGCCGGTGAGATCATAAAAACAGCATCGGCTGACCGTGATGCGTATGTCGCACAAAAAAATGACACGCTGGACAAGGTGATTGCTAAAACTTTCCCTAAGACCCCGTTTTCTATGGAAATCATGCGTGAGGCGTTTGTTCGTGCCAATCCGCAATTAAGACCGCCTGTGAAAAACGTCAAGCTCAATGCAGGTCAGGTCTTGCAATTACCTGATGTGAATGTAATGCGCATGGTTGTTATGGGCGAGGGTGGTAGTGGTGCAACGATGGCCATGAGTGGCGATGTGCACTACGAGAAAAAGCAAAGCTTATTCGTACCTTCAGCAACGGCTCCAGCTGCAGTCGCACCGGCAGTCGCAGTTCAACGACAAATCGCCATTCCGCCATTGCCAGTGAATGTTGCTAGCGCTGCTCCTACGCAAGAAGTCTCTGCTGAGGAAAAAAAGAAGTGGGTTCGTTTTCCTTAATCGCATAGGTATCCTGACTTAGTGAGTTTCACCCCATCAGATGTCAGGTATTGAGCCGATTGCATCCTCGGGTCGCATACACCCGATTTCTGCAGAAATTCGCCCGCTGCAGCTGGAAGTCACGCAAGCCCGTGAAATGGGTTTGCGTGATGGCCAGATTATTCAAGGCAGCATCGAATTACGCGGCGAAAGTTTAAAACTGCTGCTCAACGGGCAGCTGCTTGATGTCCCTCCTGGTTTTCGTTTTCGTCCCGGTGATCCCATTTGGCTTAAAGCCCAGTCCCGCCCTGGTGGGTGGTGGCTGCGATTAATCGATGCGCACAAAGCTGCTGCGGCAACCCATCCATCGACGGCAGGTCATCAAGAGACTTCCTCAGCGACTGACTTACTTTTCACAACACTGACACCTTCGCGTTTGCAGGCGTTGTTGTTGCGTCCGCCGATGTCACCCACATTAATGTCGCTATTCGAGCCTAAAGAGATCGCGGCCTTGTTGAAAGCGGCCGCGAATAAGGAATTGGTTCATCAATTCGTACAGATGCGACTTTCGATGGGCAGCCTCTCGGCAGGTGCGCTGCAGAGTGCGGTACAGAGTTCGGGCTTATGGTTGGAATCCATGCTTGCCCGTGGACTAGCCTCCTCTGTGCCGGATGTAAAAACCTTATTGCGACGTTTAATCCGTGCTCTGGGTGAGCGTGACTCACCACACACGGCTAGCCTGCAGCGAGCGATCGATGATATTGAAGCTACGCAGGTGGAGTCGTTATCAGCGCAGTCACGCGGTGAGCTAGCCTTTGCGTTGGTACTGCCTTTTGCTAATGCCAATCCGCTTGATATCGAATTTTTTCGCGCTTCACGTCGACGCAATCAAAAAGAAGCGCCGCCATTTATAGTGAATATTCATACCGACCATCACACGCTGGGTGAACTGTGGTTAAAAATTTCCATTGTCAGTCGAACGCAGATTGATCTGTTGGTGTGGGCGATCAAACCCGCAACGGCAGAGCGCGCTCGACAAAAAGTGAGTCAGTTGACCAAATCATTGCGTGAGTCGGGTTTGAGCTTGGGTCTTTTTCGGGTGTTTAATTCTGAACGCCCAAGCGTGCCCACAGGATCATCACCACCCGGTGCGATGTTGGATGTGCAAGCATGAATCGTACTCCCGAACTCGAGCCATCTAAAGCGGATGAGCAAGCGCTGGTACCACTGTCAGCGTCAACCAATCACTTGGTATCGTTAGCGATTATCGACGAGGCACAGCGGCGCGGAATCGAGATCGGTGCAGATCACGAATTACTCGCTTTATTTTCTAGTATGGATGGGGAAGAGCAGATACCGCGTGAAGTCTATGAAGCGGTAGCTGCAGTAGTAGCCTGGGTGGATAGCTTGAAGTAATGCGGATTGGTTTAGGCTTCTTCGAAGCCACGACCACCACGTCTGCGAGAAATACGGCCCATACGATCGTAGACTTCTACGGACGAAGTGGCATCACTGCCGTGCAGGGTTAGCAGGGTGCCGCGTATGGCATCGAGTTTACGGATAATCAACACTTCATTACGGCGATGAAGTTCGCGACATTCATCGATCAGGTTTTTAAAACCATCCCATTCCGCCTCGTCTAAGCGGCTGTGCTCAGTACCAGCACCGGTTAGGGCGTGTAGGGTGTCGAAGATTTCCAGTTTGCGGATTTGCATCTGCTCGAACGCGTCCAAATCTTGGACTTTCAGCGCTTCGAATTCTTGTTCGAGGAGTTCTTGTAAGGCGAGGGCGTGCTGAACCGCGGCGACTAGCTCAGGGCTGGCGGCCGGCGGTAAAAGATCCTGTGCTGCGCTCTCTAAAGACATCAGCAGAGACATCGTTGGGTGTGTAAAGGCAGACGAATCAGCCGATCAAATTTTCCATCGCGACAAAGCTTTCAGCAATGTGGCGAGCGTTGAGCGGGTAATTACCTTGCTGGAGTGCCAGCTTGATCGAATCAACCTTGCTACGATCAAAAGCAGGCTCTGCCATTGCTCTTTTCGCAATGTCAGATAACTGCACCTGGTCTTCACGCGACACCGTGGGTTTGGCTTTGGCTGTTTCGGCCGCGTTTGCTTCGGGGCTGTCCACTGCCTTGCGTTTAGCTTTCTCCAAGGTGGCTTTGTCCAACGAAGGGCTGCCGCCAAATAGGCCTGATATGGGGTTGCTCATAGTTTTCTCTCACTTTCGGCTTGAAGCCAACTTTTCCTGTCACAACGAATATCGGTTCGGGCTAACAAAACTTTAGCCCTTTTTTGAATTTTTTTTAAAAACAAAAAGATAATTATCATAAATAGAATAAATCATCTGCCTTTAAACACCTTTGGCCGCACCCTTGCCGGTAACAACACCAGAGAAGGTATGGCCAGATTCTGGATTGCGCAACTTAATTTGTTCATTTAGACGCCCATCCTGCAGGGCCTCCACTTTAACGGTGATCATAAATTCATTGGGTCTGCCGATGAAGAAGG
>CAINAY010000299.1 GCA_903846425.1 uncultured Noviherbaspirillum sp. | reverse complement strand
GTTCAACCTGCAGTGCCAATGAGGGCAAAACAGGTTTGAGATAAATGGTGAGAATACGAAAAGCTTCCAGCAAGCGGCTACATACTTCCTGGAGCTTGGCATTGTTAGCCGTATCTTTCGCTAATTCCCACGGTTTGTTGGCATCGACATAGGCGTTGACGTTATCTGCTTGCTCCATCACTGTGCGTAATGCTTTGCCGTACTCGCGTGCTTCGTAAAGTGCAGCGATCTCCGGGCCGGCAGCGCGCAAAGCAGAAAGAAAGCTATCGCTATCGGTCGCCCAAGTCATGCCCAGTTTGCCATCGAATTTTCTAGCGATGAATCCGGCGGCACGGCTGGCGATGTTGATGTACTTACCAATCAGATCGCTATTGACGCGTGCAATGAAATCTTCGGGGTTGAAGTCCACATCTTCGACATGCGAATTCAGCTTGGCTGCAATGTAGTAGCGTAGCCATTCGGGGTTCATGCCCACATCGAGATAGCGCAGCGGCGAGATACCCGTGCCGCGTGACTTCGACATTTTTTCACCGCTGACCGTAATGAAGCCGTGTACAAAAATATTGTTCGGCACTTTCATTCCTGCGAAATGCAGAACCGCAGGCCAGAACAGCGTGTGAAAGTACGTAATATCTTTGCCGATGAAATGATATTGCTCAGTAGTCGGATCGGCCATGAAGGCATCATAGTCACGACTCGTTTTTTTGAAATAATTTTTTAGCGATGCGAGATAACCAATCGGCGCATCCAGCCACACATAAAAATATTTACCGGGTGCGTCAGGAATTTCAATACCAAAGTAGGGCGCGTCTCGACTGATATCCCAATCGCCCAGACCAGAATCGCTTTCCAGCCATTCGCGTGCTTTGTTGGCGACTTCTGGTTGCAATCGAGCCGGATCTAATGCCCACTCTCGCAAAAACTGGCCACACTTAGGATCAGATAATTGGAAAAAATAATGATCTGACGATTTCATCACTGGCGCTGCGCCAGTTAAAGTTGAATAGGGATTTTTAAGATCGGTGGGTGCGTAGACAGCGCTACAGACTTCGCATGAATCACCGTATTGATCTTTAGCGCCGCATTTCGGGCACTCGCCTTTGATATAACGATCCGGCAAGAACATATTCTTTACCGGATCAAAAAACTGTTCCACAGACCTCGACGTAATCAACTTAGCGTTATCACGCAGTCGACGATAAATATCTTGTGAGAGTTCGTGATTTTCTTCGCCGTCGGTCGAATGCCAATTGTCGAAGCTAATATAAAAGCCATCCAGATATTGCTTACGACCCGCGGCGATGTTGGCGACAAACTCCTGAGGAGTCACGCCCGCTTTTTCCGCGGCGATCATAATCGGCGCGCCATGCGTATCGTCGGCGCATACAAAATGAACTTCATTTTCGCGCATGCGCATAAAGCGCACCCAGATATCAGCCTGAATGTATTCCATGATGTGACCAATATGGAACGCACCGTTGGCATAGGGCAGTGCGGTGGTAACGAACAGCTTGCGGGGATGGGTATTTGGCAGGACGGCGCTCATGGCGGTCGTTTTGAAGGTAGAAACAAAAGCAGGATTCTATCAGTGCGGCCTTATTATCGGGCCTGCCGCTAAAATAGCGCTTTATTTCAGGCCGCAGCAGTCATGCGCGCCATCACCTCATTAATTACCCCACACATGACCGTACGCACACGTTTTGCACCCAGCCCGACCGGATATTTGCACTTGGGCGGCGCTCGCACTGCCTTGTTTTCATGGGCTTATGCCCGTCGTTTTAAGGGTAAATTCATCTTGCGCATTGAAGATACCGATCTCGAACGTTCCACGCCCGAAGCCGTGCAAGCCATCATCGACGGCATGCAGTGGCTGGGTTTGCAGCATGACGAAGGTCCGTTTTATCAAATGCAGCACATGGACCGTTACCGCGCAGTGATCGCCCAAATGCTGACCGACGGCACGGCTTACCACTGCTATGCCTCACCCGAGGAAGTGGAAGCCATGCGTGAACGACAACGTGCCGCAGGCGAGAAGCCGCGCTATGACGGTACTTGGCGCCCAGAAGCAGGAAAGAGCTTGCCAGCCATACCCGCAGGTCGTCAGCCCGTGGTGCGGTTCCGAAATCCGCTGGATGGCGATGTGACCTGGAACGATGCAGTCAAGGGCAGCATCACGATCTCGAATCGCGAACTAGATGATTTAGTCATTGCGCGGCCCGATGGAACGCCGACCTACAATTTTTGTGTCGTGGTGGATGATTGGGATATGTGCATCACCCACGTCATACGTGGCGACGATCATGTGAATAACACCCCGCGTCAGATCAATATTTTGAAAGCGCTAGGCGCAACCTTGCCGGTGTATGGGCACGTGCCGATGATTCTCGGATCCGATGGCGAAAAACTCTCCAAACGTCACGGCGCGGTTAGCGTCATGGAGTATCCCGCACAAGGCTATTTGCCCGAAGCTATGCTCAATTATCTGGCGCGATTAGGTTGGAGTCATGGTGATGAAGAAGTGTTTTCTATGGATCAGTTTTGCGAGTGGTTTGATTTGGATAATCTCACCAAATCACCTGCACAATTTAACCCAGAAAAACTCGCTTGGCTAAATAATCACTACATAAAATTAGCCGACAATACTCGTCTGGCGGCATTAGCTATGCCCGAACTGGAACGCGACGGCGCGCAATTAGCAGGCGGCCCCGATCTGAGCGCAGTGATTGCCGTGCTCAAGGATAGAGCGAATACCGTTAATGAATTAGCCGATGCGGCGATGCTTTTTTACCGTCAGCCTCAACCCGATCCTGCTTTATTGACACAACACCTGACTGATCCGGCGCGCGCAGCGTTAAAACAATTTGTCGCTGCTGCTCCTGCGATTGATTGGACCAAAGAAGCCATTGCCTCACTGATCAAGCAAGTTTTATCAGATCATCAGATGAAAATGCCGCAGCTAGCTATGCCATTGCGGCTCTTGGTAACAGGGCAGTTACAGACGCCCGCTGTTGACGTTGTATTGACTTTATTGGGTCGAAATGTTGTGTTAGATCGAATTGCTCAGCATGTTTCATAGGATAGTCATGCCTTTTGAGATTTACAGTCTGGAAAAGATTCGGCTATAATCCCGCTTCTGCTGTACAGGGGGGTATAGCTCAGCTGGGAGAGCGCTTGCATGGCATGCAAGAGGTCAGCGGTTCGATCCCGCTTACCTCCACCACCGAGCTAATAACCATGGGTGCGGCAGAAAATAGGTCAGTAGTACGGACAGATCATTGTCCCCATCGTCTAGAG
>CAINAY010000298.1 GCA_903846425.1 uncultured Noviherbaspirillum sp. | reverse complement strand
GCGATACAGTGACAACCTCGGCGCTGAGAATTTTTGGTATCTCGACTAGATTTGGCCACAGCGGGGTAACGATCACGACACGATCGCCCGGATTGAGCAGTAATTGTGCGGTCAGCATAAGCGCAGATACGCCCGATGAGGTCAGTGCAATTGAACAGGCTTGAGACGGTCTGTGCAGGCGTGATGAATACGCAGCCAGCGTTTCTCGCAGTGCGGGCAAGCCAAAGTTTTGCGTGTAAAAAGTTTCACCCGCATCTAAGGATTGTTTAGCTGCATCGCGGATGAATGCGGGAGTGACTTCATCCGGCTCACCAAACCAAAAGGGAAGCACATCGGTGCGACCCATACCCGCATTCGCTACTTCGCGAATGCGTGAAGCGCGTAATGATTGTATAGATGCGCGCGATAGCGCAGCGAAAGAGCTGGCGTGGTTCATAGATTAAAGGCTAGGCGTGGACGACTTGTTTATATTAAGTCGCTTTTTTAGCGCTAGCTTTTTTCGCTACGGCCTTTTTAGCTACCGCCTTTTTAGCCGGGGCTTTTTTAGCAGCGGTTTTGCTACTCACTTTTTTTGCGACAGCTTTTTTCGCTGCAGTTTTCTTTGCCGTTGTTGGTGCGGCATCTACATCACCATCATCACCAGTAGATTTTTCAGCAGCTGGTTTGCCTTTGCGTGGCTCGAATTCAAAACTCACTTTGCCATCTTTGCCTTTGGCCAGATAGGCTTTGAATGGTCGGCGTGTACGCTGAGAGACAAATCCCGGTAATAAATCAGTACGGCCATCGTTGAGCAATTTAACCATCTGCTCAGGCAAAATTTCTTGTTGAAGAATGATGCGGCCGCTACGGAAATCGCAAGCCTTCGGTCTGGCTGCAGTTTTTTCGCAGGTATAGGCTAAGCCCATTTCATACACGTTGCTGCCACATTTTGGGCAGGCGCCCAATACGGTCTGACCTGTAAAGTCGACGGGTTCAGCGTTCTCGTCATCGTCATTACTCTGGCCAAAATCAAATTCGAGCTTGAAGTTTTGTATCTCTTCATCGCGCGATATTTTCAAGATGGCGGCAAAGGGTCGTCCCATCTTGGAGCGAAAGCCCTGCAGCGGTCCGATGGTGCGATTCGTTAAAAGCTCTTCGACTTCGGTTACCTCAAATTGACGTCCGCCCGGAGTTTTGCTCATCGAGAATTCACACTTGGTGCACGCGAAGCGACGGTAGTTTTCTTTAACCACAGAATTACAATTCGGGCAGGGCGTGGTCAGTGTGGCGTAGTCACCCGGAATGGTGTCGTTGTCATATTCCTTAGCGCGCTTGACGATGGTTTGCGTCATCTGAGCAATTTCGCGCATGAACTCTTCGCGACTAATACCGCCACGTTCCATTTGCGCGAGTTTGAATTCCCATTCGCCAGTTAGCTCAGGTGCGGTGAGCTCGGAAACACCTAAGCCACGCAGCAGCGTCATTAATTGAAATGCTTTGGCTGTCGGTATTAGTTCCCGACCTTCGCGCACTAAATAATTTTCCTTCAACAGTCCTTCGATGGTCGCAGCGCGCGTAGCCGGTGTGCCCAAGCCTTTGCCCGCCATTGCATCACGCAACTCTTCGTCATCGACTAATTTGCCCGCACCTTCCATCGCTGACAGCAGCGTGGCTTCTGAATAGCGTGCGGGTGGTTTGGTAACTAGCGCATTCGCATCTAGTTTGTCAGTCTTAACCTTCTCACCCTTAGCAACGGCGACCAGTGTGCCGGTGGTCTCGCCCTCTTTGCCGCTGTGCTCAGCGGCTTCTTTGCCGTACACGGCTAACCAGCCCGGGTTGGTGAGGATCTTGCCTTCGGTTTTGAATTGATGTCCTGAGACTTCGGTAAAGCGTGTAGTCACGAGATATTCGGCGGCGGGATAAAAAACCGCCATGAAACGGCGCGCAACTAAGTCATACAGCTTTTGTTCAGGCTCAGACAAATTCTTTGGATATTGCGTGGTTGGGATGATCGCAAAGTGATCGCTAATTTTCGTGTTATCGAAGATGCGTTTGTTCGGTTTGATCCAACCACTCTTCAGAATTTGCGCTGTGAGTGGATAGTAATTATTACTCTCGCCCAGTGTCTCAACCGTTTGCTTGACAGTCGCGATATAGTCTTCAGGCAGGTGGCGCGAATCGGTACGAGGGTAAGTCAGTACTTTATGGCGCTCGTACAGCGCTTGCGCTAAGCCGAGAGTGTTCTTAGCTGAAAAACCAAAGCGCGCATTCGCTTCACGTTGCAAGCTGGTGAGGTCAAACAATCCGGGTGCCATCGATGTACTGGGCTTGGATTCTTCGCTAACGTTACCTATTTTTTCGCGGCAGGCAGCGACAATCGAATCAGCCGCCGCTTTGCTCCACAGGCGTTCGGCACGTCGTTCGGGGTCGATCTCATCTTTCTTAAATTTCGTGTCGAGCCAGCGACCTTCATACACTCCGGCAGCACAGACGAATTCGGCACGCACTTCCCAATAATCGCGCGATACGAACTGTTTAATTTTTTCTTCGCGCTCGACCACGATAGACAAGGTCGGCGTTTGGACTCGGCCAACCGTCGTTAAGTAGAAGCCACCTTCTTTTGAATTGAAGGCCGTCATGGCGCGTGTGCCATTGATACCGATCAGCCAATCCGCTTCGCTGCGGCAGCGTGCAGCGTCGGCCAATGGCAGCATGTCGCCATCGTCTCTTAAGTGAGTAAAGGCATCGCGAATCGCGCCCTGAGTCATCGATTGCAGCCACAAGCGTTTGACTGGCTGCTTGGCTTTTGCGTACTGAACAATTAAACGGAAAATCAACTCGCCTTCACGCCCCGCATCGCAGGCGTTAATCAGTTCGCCCACATCTTTACGTTTGATTAATTTGTTGAGCAGCTTGAGGCGTGATTCAGTTTTTTGTATGGGATTTAACGCAAAGTACGGCGGAATCATTGGCAAATTTGCAAATGACCATTTGCCACGCTTGACGTCATGTTCTTCGGGGGCCGCAATTTCCACCAGGTGGCCGACGGCTGATGACAGCACGTAGTCATCGGATTCAAAGTACTCATCGTGCTTGGTGAAGCCGCCGAGGCTCTTCGCGATGTCATTCGCGACAGAGGGCTTCTCAGCAATGATGAGTGCTTTGGTCATGATTTTTCCGGATCTAGGGGCGACATTAGTAGGGCATTTGCCTATTTGGCGGGTAATTACTCACCATTTAGGCAGGGATATAGCAAATTACGAGCGCTGACGTTTTGATAACGGCGCGCGCTAGTGCGGCCAATGATAAGCGTGTTATCGCTGACTTCGCAAGCGAGCCATAGTTAGTTAGTCGCATTAGCTCAGGCTTTTGAGACAAATCGGCAGCGCGGACCGTTGCCAATTCCGCAATGATGAGTCGCTTGGGTGCGTTAGCTACGAGTCGACGTGATGATGGAAAAAGGCTGCGAGTAGGCAGCAAGAAAAGCGGGTCAGTGATAGACGGGCGGGCTGGAATCTTCGTCGTCAAAAAAGAGTTCGTCGAACATCAGTCCGTCGGGCTCTTTGCCTTGACTCCAAAGCACCATCAGTACGATGACTTTGAGTTTGTCTAACGATATGGGGGATTCATTGACTGCACAGGCTCGCTCGAGAACGATCTCGCGCTGCAGTGCATTGATGACATCGGCGGACTCAAGGAATTCGACGAAGCCGATAGCTGCCGATCCCAGCAACTCGTATTCGCGCTCTGCATACACACGAAAACCAAATGAAAACGCGGTTTGTCGAGCCTGCTGGCTGAATATCTCATTAGTCGTCTCGGCGAGGTCGGTCAACCACCCGAGTGCGCGCGAGATTTCTTCTTCTTCGAAACCTACCGCTGATAATTTTTTGGCCAGCGCAACTGAATCTGGGCACGCATCAGGACGGTAATAGGTTTCGTATAAATAAACGAGGACCTCAAACATATTCGTAATGTAGCCGCATCTGCGCCGACGCACAAGCATGAAGGTAAAAAAACTTCAAGAACTATTTATTAATCGGCAGCTTTTTATAAATTTCACGCACTTTCTCCGCATTTGCAGTCAAATTAATATCGAATTTAGTTCGCATTTAGTTCTCTGGTGCGATGCAGAGCGATATAAATGAAGCGGGGATAGCGTTGTGTAAACCGACGCGCAATTTGTGGGAAGTGTTAACGCACTTTATTACGATTTTTTAATCAAGCGCTTGATACATACCGCTAGCAAGTCTTTCTATCCGACCTTCAAGCTCTAGTTCGAGCAAGCTGGCTTGAACTTCTGCCATCGTCATCGTGGTTCGTGCGGCTAATTCATCAACGCTGACGGGATCATGTCCCGCTGCATGTAGTAGTTGAATTGTCATCGCAGACGGATTTACAGAATTTACAGCGGCGTTTACATCGACATGCGGCGGCGAGAATTTTTCTTTTAATGGAAAGTTATGAATATGAATTTCTTCTAGGATGTCTTGCGCAGATTCCACAAGTTTCGCGCCTTGTCGTATGAGTTGATGACATCCTTTTGATAGTGGCGAATGAATAGAACCAGGAATAGCAAAGACATCGCGCCCTTGCTCAAGTGCGCTGCGTGCAGTAATGAGTGAGCCGGATTGCGCGGCCGCTTCGACCACTAAAACACCTTGCGATAAACCGCTGATGATACGATTTCGACGCGGAAAATTGGACGCAATGCCCGGTGTGCCCAGCGGGTATTCGCTCACTAAGCAACCGTGTACGGCGATTTGATGCGCCAGCTCGCGATGTTTAGCGGGATACACCAGATCGAGACCCGTGCCTGTGACGGCGATGGTGGATCCCTCTGTAGTTACTTCACTCAGCGCACCCTCATGTGCCGCACCGTCGATACCTAACGCAAGACCTGAAACAACTGTCAGGCCCGCTGTACTTAGGACGTGCGCAAAGCGTCGCGCGTTTTGTATACCTTGCAGGGTGGCGTTGCGGCTACCTACCATCGCGATCGTTTTTCGGTTTAATAATTCAGCGCGACCTTTGACGTACAACACTGGCGGTGGATCAGCAATAGTAAGTAGCGAGCTGGGGTAGTTGGCATCGGCAAACGTAAGCACCTGATTGCCGGTGTGCTTACACCACTCCAACGTGGCATCGATCTGCGTGCGGATGTGATCATCAGGCGCTGAGCTAAGCGTTAGTGCAAGTTTTTCACTCACACATTTTTGCAGCGCCGAATAGTTAGCGCCGAAAATATTTTCTGGTAAGCCGAAATGACTTAGCAATTCGCGTGCAGTTTGTGGCCCCACACCCTCAGTCAGCATTAGCCTTAGCCAGTCAGCGAGGCCCTCAGTGTGTGTCATGGTGATTCCGTATCGGGTGAAATGATCGAGTCGCCAATGGTGATGGCATCGCGCGCTTGCATGATCATGGCGAGAGAGATTCTTTCTTGCACTTTGAACACCAGTAAAGTTCCAATCGCTTGCTTATTGCCGTTGAGCGAATTTGATAAAGGATTTTCATTCGTACGGATTCTAACGTGCCGCACCACCTTCACCACGCTACCGGGATCTAGCCCATGCAGCGAGCCACGATTGAGCACCACGATGTCATGCATTCTGGCCCAACGGCCATCGTGCAATATCGCAGCGAGCTTACCGTCAATGATTTTGCCGGGGTGTGGAAACAGAGGGACGAGATCCGAATCGCTGACGGGCACTAGCTTGTCGCCCGCACTGAATTCTTTTTCTGAAAGCGTTATTCGAAATTTATGTATGGCCCCGCTGTGTTGGCTTAGGCGAACGCGACCTATATTTAGGCCTGCTACACCCAGAGGCTGCTTTGTGTCGGGGTCGACAATGAAGTGCTTGACTCGGAATACATCAAATTGTTCGTTAGATCCCACATCGCCGGTTACAAAAACGCTATCGCCTTTGCCCGCAATCACTCGACCGCTTTCAATTTCGCGAATCGTCGGCGCGTTGGGAAGCGAATCGTTGCTAATTAGCGGTGTTCGTGTAAATAGACTTTGTAATTTTTCAGAAAGTAGCGGTAGCGGTGCGCGCGCGATCGGTGTGCTTCGGATCGCAGGGCCCAGTTGTTGCAAGGGTGCTGAGGTGTCGACTTCAAGGCCAAGCGAGCCACTTAAGCGATTGAGTACGATTATTTGACCGGGGTAAATCCAGTGCGGGTTATTGATCAGGCTTTGGTTTGGTTTCCATACCTCGGGCCAGCACCACGGGTTATTTAAAAAAAGAGAGGCGATATCCCACAAGGTGTCACCGCTGCGTACTTGATGTTTATCAGGTGCGTTTGCTGCCCATTCACAGACGCCGGCTGACCATGCTGCATGCAGGGGTAAAAAGCCAGTCAGCAAAACGGTGAGTAGCACTGCTGTGCTAAACTTTTTCATTAAATTTTCCTTGGGATAAAGCAGATAGGTGATTGAGTGCAAGCCGATGCGAATTTTGCGCGAGCTCCTCATCACATATGAGCTGCAATCCCCTATTTTTTTCGTTTGTTGCGCAAAAGCTGTATGGCTCTCTTATCTATCCTTCGCTATCCCGATCCGCGCTTGCATAAGCTTGCTAAGCCTGTGACGGATTTTGATGACCGCTTGAAGCAGTTGATTGCTGACATGGCGGAAACTATGTACGAAGCACCCGGAATAGGCTTGGCAGCGACGCAGGTCGATGTGCATCAACAAGTGATAGTTATGGATACCTCCGATACCCGTGATCAATTGCGCGTTCTAATCAATCCGCAAATTGTCTGGGCTAGCGATGATCGTCAGGTGTACGAGGAAGGCTGTCTCTCAGTGCCGGGAATTTACGATGGCGTTGAGCGGCCCTCGAAAGTACGCGTTCGTTCGTGCGATGTGGATGGCAATTCACATGAATTCGAGGCCGAAGGCTTACTCGCGGTCTGTGTGCAGCATGAGATGGATCACCTCAAAGGTACGGTGTTTGTTGAATACCTGTCACCACTCAAGCGTAATCGCATTAAAAGCAAGCTGCTAAAAGAAGAGCGAGAGCTTAAAAAAGAACGCCATCCCATGGCGGCTCGCTAATTGCCAGGTCCGGCGTTCAGCCCGCACCTATAATCACAGCATGAAAGTTATTTTTGCCGGTACACCGGAGTTCGCTGCCGTTGCGCTTGCGCAGTTGCATGAGGCGGGTTTTGAGATACCGCTGGTGCTAACTCAACCCGATCGTCCTGCAGGTCGCGGCATGCAATTGCATCCCTC
>CAINAY010000297.1 GCA_903846425.1 uncultured Noviherbaspirillum sp. | reverse complement strand
TGCTAGCCACTGAGTTTCAAGACATTTTGCGACAGAGGATAATCCGGGACAATCCGCCCTAAATCATGTTTTGATTAAATGGCCATCATCTGTCGCGCCACTGTGAAGTTTTATAAAGAGTGGATCAATTCGCAGGTGGATTCAAACAGGGGATGGCCCGGCGTTCCGAAAGCATCGCAGATAGTCAGATGGTTATAGTCATTTAGTAAAACATCGTGACGGTGATTCTCAAACCAACTTTCAGAAATCAATTGGTTTTGGCGTTTAAATTCTTCAGATTCAAGATCACCCACCGAGGTAATAAATGGAGCGGGGTGCGACTGCGGCATCCAGGCCGGTGACAATTTGTTGACGCGCTCAGCCGTCAATTGCAAATCATCCGCTACAAAATCGACGTGACTCACAGCCTCCAGATCAAACAATCCCGACATGAGTACACCGGCTTTAACTAAATCAACAGGCAGATCGTCCGACCATTCATCCCATCGCGCCGCCATCATCATGGCAGCTAAATGACCACCAGCGGAATGACCCGCTACCACTATCCTTTCAGGGTCGTAGTCATATCGTCCGGCATTTCGGTATAGCCAAGCCAAAGCGCGTAACTGTTCGCGAGTAATGTCTTCAATGCTTGCCGTCGGTGCGAGTGTGTAATTGGTCAGCGCCACATTGAAGCCTGCGTCTCTATAGCCCGGCACGATAAACGTGAAATCAGATTTGTCGAGCGAGCGCCACCAGCCACCATGAATAAAAACGAGAAGTGGAGCTGAGCTTTTGTGCGCAGGATAAAAATCTAATCGTTCACCAATGGTTGATCCATACGGTACATCGAGCAAACCAGCATGCGTACGTCGTACCAAGGCCGAGTCACGCTGCCAGCGCGAGAAAATTTCAGGATGATCGGGAATGGAAGCACGTGCGTTGTACTGCTGACTGTAATAAGAAACGAGCGATTGCGTGGCGGCGGAAGAGTGGGACATTGCGATCTCCTATTTTTATATTTTTCAGAAGTGTAATGCGTTTCTTGGCCTTACAAAACCTAGATGACTGCATTTGACGTTGACGTAAAGGTCAATCGTCGCCTAAACTAAACCTGTTTTGGTGCTCGCCCGTCGGTTCCGACGGGCAGTTAAACGGGAAACACGAAGCGTTAGATCTGGCTATTTGCGGAGATAACGCCAACGTGTGCTGCCCCCGCAACGGTAAGCAAGCGCATGGTTCGCCATGCAGTCTGTTTCGAAAGCCACTGTGTGTTTTACGCATGGGAAGGCGGAATAGATCGCTTGTTAGCCCGGATACCGGCCATAACAGGTGGGATTGACGAATCGGGATGGTGTTCGTCGGACCGTGAATGCAGTAGGGTTCGCCCGGCACATTTTCGCCCGATAGTCTCGTAGTCTTTCCTAGTAGGTCGACCTGCGGGGAAGCGGGTGGACGGCTCCATCGTTCAAAAAATATGATAACTATTCACACCCATACGACGTCGGGTTGGCGTTTGTCGCTGCTCGTCTCCATGTTAACTTCGGCTTTTTCTAGTCACGCATTTTCTGAAGAAGATAAACCTAGCTTGCCACCTGTGGTTGTTACTGCAGCTCGGACACCGCAGTTGCAGAGCGATGCCTTACTGCATACAACGGTGATTACGGCTCAGCAGATTCGGGATAGTCAGGCACCTGATCTGCCATCCTTGTTATCACGTGAAGCGGGGTTACAAATTACGCAAAGCGGCGGAGTAGGTTCTGCTACAGGTATGTTTTTACGCGGTGCCGATACACGACAGACCTTAGTCATTATTGATGGTGTACCGATGACAAAACAAGATGCGACGGGCACCGTCAGTATCGAACACATGATGTTGGATCAGATCGATCGCGTTGAAATCGTACGCGGCAATGTCTCTAGTATTTATGGCTCGGGTGCAGTCGGCGGAGTAATACAGATTTTTACCAAGGCAGGTTCAGGTACGCCAGGCGTCTCTGGTTCGGTAGAGGCGGGCTCGAGGAATACACAAAGGATTTCTGCTTCGGCCAGAGGCGGTGATGGGGGATTACGTTATGGTTTGGTGGTCTCTGACTATGCCACCCGAGGATTTTCTTCAGTGAACACAAGTCAATCGTCCTTGGCTAATTCTGATCGTGATGGTTATCGTAATCAAAGTGTGAACGGTTCGATTGCGAAATCCTGGTCCGATGGACATGAGATCGGTTTACGCTTTATCAATAGCGTCGGCAAAGCAGATTATGACAGTGCTTTTGGCTTAGCTACTGATCGACATGAAAGCCGAACTACCGTTAATTCATTCACGGCTTTTAGTAATAATCGTATGACAGATAATTGGAATTCACGATTCTCATTATCAGAGTCGTCCGATGACCTCACCACTCGTGAGTATTCAACTACCACGACCCGCAATTACTATCAAACGAAAACGCAGGTGGCTGAATGGAGTAATGAAATCGTCGTGTCTCCACAATGGCTAGTCACGGCGGGTGCTAATCGTCAGTGGCAGCGTTTCAGTAGCGAGGCCTATGGATCGAACGATGATTATCGACGTTCTACTTACAGCGTGTTTGGCGGACTTCAGGGAACGATCGAGCGTCATCAGTGGCAGTTCAATGCGCGCCAGGATGATACTGGCGGGCTTTCGGCCACCACAGGTTATGCAGGCTATGGCTTTAAACTTGATCAGAACGTCAAGCTCATCGCCAACCTATCGAATGCCTTTAGTGCACCGCCGTTGGGTTATCTCTATGGTGCGTATGGCAATTCAGCATTGAAACCTGAGTATGCCCGTTCGGTAGAAGCCGGTATTCAGTATAGTGATGGTCCAACTATCGTGCGCGCCACGGTGTTTGAGACACGTACAACGGATCAATTTCAATGGGTATCAACCAGTTTCACTAATGTGAAAAAGACGCGTAATCAAGGCTTGGAAGTTAGCGCGTCGCAGTATTTTATGACATGGGAATTGCGCGCTAGTCTGACACTGCAAGATCCCATTGACCTGAGCACTGACGAGCGTTTAATACGTCGTCCTACTGTATTGGGTTCACTCGGAGCCACCACTAAAATGGATCAATGGCGTATTGGTGGTGATGTGTCATATACCGGTTCACGTTCAGACACATCAGCAACGCTCGCAGCGTATTGGTTAGCTAATGCAACAGCCCGTTATCAGATCGATAAAAAGCTATCGGTTTTCGGTCGTGTAGAAAATCTCTTTGATGCAAATTATCAGACCGCCTGGGGCTACAACCAGGCACGGCGCGGTGTATTCGTTGGACTTAATTGGCAACCTTAAGAGTATGAAGTTATGAACCTTCCACCGCATAGGCTTACGTATGGCTTGCTCATGCTGGCATGCGTAGCTACCGCCGCGATACTTGTGGCGGGTCTATGTGGTGCGACGGGTTGCGCAATTCCAGCATCAACATCCGATGTGTTGTGGCAGCTACGCATGCCACGCGCATTATCGGCATTCGCCGTCGGTGCCTCGTTGTCATTAGCAGGAGCGCTAATGCAGCTGCTGTTGCGCAACCCACTGGCTGATCCCTATGTGTTGGGTGTGTCCGGTGGTGCTGCTGCGGGAGCGTTGGGGCTGACATGGTTAATTCCTGCTTCGCTAATGACCTATGGTCTTCATGTAGGATCATTAGTGGGTGCGCTATTAGCTACTGTTTTACTGTTTGGCTTAGCGAGTCCTGAATTGATCTCTCGTCGTCAGCGACTCAGCGATGCTCATCCTGGCCTGCGTTTAATTCTTACGGGCGTGATGATTGCTGCCGGATCAGGCGCATTGATCACTTTGCTGCTAAGCCTCTCCGATGACACCCATTTGCGTGGTGTTTTATTTTGGTTGATGGGCGATCTCGATGCCAGCGAGTTGCTATGGCCAGTGTGGTTGACGTTGATGCTTGCAGTGATTTGGTCGCTACGTAATGCATCGTCACTGAATGTTCTGGCGCATGGTGAGCTAACCGCATTTTTAGTGGGCGTGTCTACCCGTCAATTACGCATCATGACTTTACTGGTTGCTGCCATTACCACAGCGGCTGCTGTCTCGGTGGCGGGCAGCATAGGATTTGTTGGTTTGGTGGTTCCGCACGCTATGCGTCTGCTGGTTGGTAATGATCAGCGCGTGCTACTGCCATCTTCTGCGTTAGTGGGTGGTGCGGCATTGTGTTTGGCTGATCTTATTGCACGCAGCATAGTCGCCCCTGTGCAGTTACCTGTAGGCGTCATTACGTCTTTAGTGGGTGTGCCCGTGTTTTTATTTTTACTGACGCGGAGCCGCTAATGCTGACCACTCAACAGCTATGCATTAGTGCAGGGCAGCGAAGCTTAGTCACGGGTCTGAATTGGCAAGTTAAGCGTGGCGAGTTCTGGTGCGTATTAGGTAAAAATGGCGCAGGTAAAACAAGCTTGCTACATACCTTAGCGGGTGCGGCCACACCGGCACAAGGCTCTGTCTTACTTAGCGAACAAAACATAACAGTATTAGATGCGCTTACACTCTCGCGACTGCGTGGATTACTGCTTCAATCATATTCGGATGTTTTTCATGAATCCGTATTTAACGTCGTTGCGATTGCACGTACACCGCATCGATCGGGCGCACAGTGGGATACCGCGGCCGATACTGCGGCAGTTCGTCACGCTTTGCAGTGTGTGAATCTGGAAGAAAAAATGAATGCAGACGTTACCCAGTTATCGGGTGGAGAGCGACAACGTGTCGCCATAGCTGCACTAATAGTGCAGTCACCTGATCTGATGTTGTTAGATGAGCCTACGGCGCATCAAGATGTGGCCTATCAATTAAAAACTATGCGTTTGATACGTGATTTGGCGCAGAAGCACGCGGTGATAGCGAGCTGCCATGACATCAATCAAGCAGCTCGATTTGCTACGCACGTGTTACTACTGGGTGATCAACAGCATTGGCAAGGGCCGGTTGATGAGGTGCTTGAGGCGGAGCGCTTGAGTCAGGTATTTGGATGTAGCTTTCGACGTGAAGGTGAAAGCTGGCTGATGCACTGAATATAGTAGCAGAGCAGCGCGAGAATTAGCTTTCAGGTGAGGGCCACAGCACCATCTGTGTACAGCGAAACAGCGCCAGCGTTTTGCCATTCGCAATAACAGTAGCATCCCACACTTGCGTTGTTCTTCCTTTGTGCACAGGCTTCGCATGACACTCAATGCGTCCTTCACGTGCCGTACCGAGGTGATTACTCTTTAGCTCGATGGTCGTAAAGCTGAGCGCACCTTCAGGAAGATTTAACATGCAACCCATACCGCACGCCGTATCTGCCAGCATGACGATGGATGCGGCATGCAGATAGCCATTCGGTGCAAGATGGTGAGGCTGTACCTCGAAGCTTGCTGTTAGTCCCTGGTCATTCGCCGAAGTGACTTCAAAGCCAAGATGATCCGGCAAGGTGCCTTTGAACTTCGCTTGAAACTCAGGTGAGTTAGTAACATCCATCGCAAAACTCCTGTAATTTTTTTAATTTAATTTCGTTGGATGACGGATCAAAGACTCAGCGAATGAGAAGATGATCGCGAGCCATCTCGATTTTTTCGCATAGCTGAGCTGCGCCATCGATGACTCGTGGACCCGCGCGATTAACCAGCGTGCCATCGATAGTGAATAAATTATCGAAGCGAGTTGCTTTCAGTTTAGGTAGAGCGCGCCAGCGATCTAGGCCTGAGCTTTCTGTGTCAGTCATCAGAATGACATCTGGATTGGCTTTAGCTACAGCTTCGGCGCTGACTGACGGCGTAAGTGGTGTTAATTTCCCAAAAACATTCACTGCACCACACAGCTGAAAAATTTCTGTAACCAGATGCTTGTCATTCAGCGTCATCAACGGGGATGGCCAGATCTGATAAAAAATACTAATTGTTTTTTTGCCGGCATAGCGCTGCTTCAATCGTTGATGATTTTCACGAAACATTTTTGCAGCATGAGTACCGTCGCTGCTGCCTGTTAATTTTGCAAAGCGCTGAATCGACGCTGCAATATCATTAAAGCTGCGTGGCTCGCTCTCAAAAATAGTTAAACCTAGTTTTTTTAGGCGCTTGATCTGATGTGCGTTACTTCCGCTTTTCCAGGCAATGACCAGATCAGGTTGTAAATCAATAATACGTTCAAGATCCAAGCGATTGCCATCAGCGACGATAGGTAATTTTTTTGCCTCAGCTGGATAATCACTCCAAGCTGAAACGCCCACCACGGTATGGCCTGCACCAGCGGCGTAGAGTAATTCGGTAATGTGGGGAGCGAGGCTAACGACACGTTTTGCAGCGGTGGTTAGTCTCACGGTATGCGCACCGTCATCTACCACAGTGATTTCTGAGTGCGCTGAATTGGTAAAGATGAGCAGCGAAATTAAGCTCAATACTGAGTTCGAAACTAAGCTCGAAACTAAGCTGAGCCCAAAGCGATTTTTCCAGCGACTAGCGTGAATCATATTTCGAGGTTGTCTATCAGTCGCGTTGCTCCCAATTTTGCAGCG
>CAINAY010000296.1 GCA_903846425.1 uncultured Noviherbaspirillum sp. | reverse complement strand
ATGCAAGATATTTCCCTGAATTCATAATTCCCTCACGGAAACATTTTTTGGCTCATTTATCGACTGTGCGGAACCCCATGTACAAATCCACATCTAATGAGTCAACTTGTTCAACGGAGGTTACGATGAGAAAAGAAGTCCCTGTGGTCGGTGAAGAAATCAAAAATGCTCGACTTGATTACCTTTCATCCAACGGATCCACTAGTGTGCTGGGATTGCGCCAAGAGTTAGCCAATCTCAAGGAAGATCTTGATGCATTGATGTCGCATGCCTCAACCCTCACCGAGAGTGAGCTTTGTGAAGCCAGAGACCGATTGATGGCACGCTTTTCGTCAATGAAAAATGTAGCACGCGGTATCGCAGGGCAAGCAACTCGGCAACTCGCTCAAAGCCGCGATGTTACGATCGAGTTCATACGCGAAAGGCCGTTTCAGTCGGCGTTGATTGCTGCGGGTACGGGCATACTTTTAGGCCTGCTATTTAAGCGAGATTAAAAAATAGCTGTTCTGGATTTGAAATTTCCAGAACAGCTAAATTAGTAACTAAGTAATGCATTAAATCAAACCGATTTTTAGCTCTAGTAATCGCGAAACACTTTTTACTTTCTAAATGTGATTGCATCAGTCGTCTATTTATATCCCACCAATTGCCGCTTGAGATGTGCCTGATGAAGCTTCTACATCTTCAGCACTCTCGTTCCAAATAGTCCGCTGCGATCCAAGTGTTCCCAGGGCCCCACCCAGACAACTCAGTGCAACAGCTAGTAACATAGCGACAAAGCTAATCCACGAAGCAGTATGGAAATTTTTAATGATACGGGCTTCTGCGGCGCGACCCTCTGACGAAGCTTGTTGGGGTGAACCAGACAAAATCAGTGCCTGATCAACAATGCCGGCTGCGCGGTCACGTTGAACATTCATCGTGCTATTTAAATAGTCTATTGCCTGGTCACGCCGACCCGACAGAATATATTCTTGTAGTACCCGCAACGAAGCTGATTCCATATTCGGACCCAATTGCCGATTCAACATACTGGCAACATTCGCACCCGATGGGGCAATCACTATCCCACCCTGAATTACATTCGACACCAAACCAGAAATCAGTGATCCACCTGTCGTCGTTGCAAGTATCAACGCTAGCAAAATCGATACCGCCCAACTTATGACACCGTGCAGTACTCCATCGAACTTACGGCGCAAGCCTGACATTCGCCCCGCAACATAAGCGCCTACAAACGCAGCGATTAACATCGATACACTAGCCCACATTAATGCTCCGTAGCTAAGTGTTTCACCAACTGCGAGATTAGCGAGTGCAACACCACTGGCAACTCCTAACATCATTAAAATTAGCTGTACCGATACAGCAATGGCGACCCCCGCAAGCACAGCGCTCCAACAGATGGTGGTAAACAAGCCACTCCTAAGGGAGTTTTTTACCTTGCTACCTTCATGAGAAGTAACCGTCACATTACTTTCAATGGATGGGGATTTCATTGACATCTCCTGGCTGGTTTAACGACAAACATATCGCTAAGTGACTATGATTGAAAAATAGCGATACATAACGATACATAGCGATTTTTTTGTCAGGAATAGAGCTTTCAGTAATTTCAAATTTTCGACACCACACCGCGAGTAATTTTTACTCGATCACCTTGTTTGACGAGTGGCTCTGATTCTTGCGCAAATGATTGAGTATTACCATCCTCCATACGAATAGTGACCTTATATACAGGGTCATCCGTGTGACCTTTCTTGTCTACTTCATTACCTACATACGCACCGCCCGCAGCGCCTACCACAGTCGTAACTGCTTTACCCATCCCTCCACCGAATTGATAACCCAGTATTCCGCCTAAAGCTGCACCAGCTAGCGTACCTAGCCCCACACTCTTAGCACGGGGAATAACCTCGATCGATTCAATCACTCCCTTTCCATTCACATGGCTAGATACAGGGTAGGTCTGCGTTTGAGAACTTCCGCCTCCGAGACCACCGGTACTTTCACACGCCGAACAGCTCAGAATCAAAATGGTCATCAGCATCGCTAACCATTTTCTAAACATGTTTTTCTCCAATCATGAAATGAGTATCGCGTCTTTGTAAGGCATAGGCATCTGCGATGACATGCAAGGGCTGAGTATCGCTATATTCCTCAAGTCGGTTATATAAGGTTTTCAAACTAATTCCGAGTAGATGAGCAGTTCGTTTTTTAGCGCCATTACAAAATGACAGTGTTGCTAGAGTCATTTGACGATCAACTTCAGCAAGAGTGACTCCCACACGAATAGCCAGATGTCTTGAGACTGTTGTGGATAGATCAGTCACACCTACTGGCGCTAATAAATCGACCACCTCATCAGCGAGTATGCAAGCACGCTGTATAAAATTTCTTAGCTCTCTCACATTACCCGGCCAAAGACATCGTCTTAATTCAGGCATCATTTTGGTTGATAGAGTTTTCTTAGTTCCGTGCAAGTGATTAAATTCATTAAGAAAATGCCGCGCCAAAAGCTCGATATCTTCACCACGCTCACGCAATGCCGCTATTTGAATGGGAAACGTATTCAAACGATGATATAAATCTAGTCTGAAATATCCTTCGTTAATCGCATCAGAAGGATTTTGATTGGTTGCTGCAATGATACGTACATCGCTTTGAAGTTCGCGATCCCCACCAACTCGCGTATATTTTCCAGTCTCTAGAACACGTAGAAATTTTGCCTGTAGTGAAATGGGCATTTCGATGATTTCATCCAAAAACAAAGTGCCTTCGTTGGCACGCTCGAAATACCCGCGGTGAAGGCGATCAGCTCCAGTAAAGCTTCCTTTTTCATGGCCAAATAATTCACTTTCAATTAATTGCGGAGAAATTGCCCCACAATTAATCGGTAAAAATAATTTGTTCTTACGAGGACTTTTTGCGTGAATTTCTGCTGCGACTAATTCTTTTCCTGTGCCGCTCTCGCCCAACAAAAAAACACTAACGTCCGTTACAGCTACACGATTAATTTGGTGCCGCAAATGATTCATTGCTTTCGAATAACCAAGCAATGCAGTCGCTTGAAACGATGAATTTACGTAAACGGTAGACGCCTCATTTTTTACCATGCTAGGCATGGCTCGCTCCGCGATACGGATAAAGCCTTTGTTTTTATGAATAGTAGAACGATCTTTAACATTCCATCCTTGGGAAACAAATCGTTAACAATCTATTTCAGTATGTCAATGAGACTAATGGCACTAAAGCATATGAAATATCGATAGGGAATTCCGTACCGACTCATGGCTTGACTATGCGACGAGGGGAAGGTTCAGTGATTGAGGTATGGTTCTGCGGTTTAGCAATAGCAGAAACACAGAGCAAGATTGAAGCGTGTGTGCGGCAAGGTGATAAAAGCAATAGTCCCATCAGACATGCTGTCTCGGCGGGAGAACTAGGGTTGAGGCTATTTGAATGACATAGCGTCAACGGCACGAAGCAGTAATGCAGGATCGCCGCTAGCGAGTTGCTTTGAATCTGATAAACGCTGACGAAAGGCGCGCGCGCCGGGTAATCCCGCCATCAGACCCAACATATGACGCGTGATGCTATTAAGACGAGGGCCGCCCGTGGCTAATTGACTCTGTATATAAGGCAGCATGGCATGAAGGATTTCATCTCTACTACGAATGCTTGCCGTATCACCGTAATAGCGCTCATCAAATGTAGCCAGCAGATAAGGATGATGATAGGCCTGACGACCTAACATCACTCCATCAACATGCTGTAGATGCTCATCAATTTCGTATAACTCTTTAATACCGCCATTGATAATTATTTCGAGCTCAGGAAAATCTTTCTTTAACTGATAAGCATGTTCATAGCGCAGAGGAGGAATTTCGCGGTTTTCTTTCGGACTCAGGCCTTTAAGCACCGCGTTACGCGCATGAACAATAAACGTTTTACAACCCGCTTGTGCGACGACACCCACAAAATCTCTTACAAAATCATACGAATCAATGTCATCAATACCGATGCGATGTTTAACGGTGACGTCGATGCTGACAGCATCACGCATCGCTTTTACGCAATCGGCAACAAGTGCAGGCTCCGCCATTAGACACGCACCAAATGCTCCGCGTTGAACTCGCTCTGATGGGCAACCGCAATTTAAATTAATTTCGTCGTAACCCCATTGCTCGCCTAATTTGGCGCTGAGCGCGAGGTCATCCGGTTCACTTCCACCCAATTGCAAAGCAACCGGATGTTCTTCGTCGTTGAAATCTAAATGGCGTGCCTTGTCACCATGAATAATGGCGCCGGTCGTAACCATCTCAGTGTAGAGCCAGGTGTGCCGTGTGATCTGACGATGAAACATGCGGCAATGACGATCGGTCCAATCCATCATTGGAGCAACCGAAAGTCGGCGCGGCGGCAGTGTCGTTGAATGATTCACAGAGGTTGATATTTGATGCAATGCGACAGACTGCATTGTACCGGCGCCGGCGAGTCGCCGACAATTTGCAGTAAAGTGTGGTCACTTTGCTCGCGGAGACGACACGATGCCCATAGATACCTCCCACTACTGGATGCCATTCACTGCCAATCGGCAGTTCAAAGCGCGACCACGCTTAATGAAGGCGGCCGCAGGTATGTACTTCACGGCTGAAGATGGTCGCCAGGTTCTAGATGGCACCGCAGGGCTATGGTGTGTGAATGCAGGACACGCGCATCCCAAGATCACCGAACAAATCATCGCTCAAGTACAGACGCTGGATTTCGCACCCCCCTTTCAAATGGGACATGCAAAGGCCTTTGAAGCGGCCACAGCACTCGCCCACATGGCGCCCGAGGGATTGAATCGCGTTTTTTTCTGTAACAGTGGCTCAGAAGCAGTCGACACCGCTCTAAAGATGGCGCTCGCCTATCACCGCATGCGTGGTGATGTTTTACGCACAAAGCTCATAGGCCGAGAACGTGGCTATCACGGCGTAGGCTTTGGTGGTATCGCGGTTGGTGGTATTGCGGGTAATCGCAAACATTTTGGTCCGTCGTTATCGTCGGTAGATCATTTGCGTCATCCGCTGGATATTTCACGCAATGCTTTTTCACGAGGATTGCCTCTGCACGGTGCTGAGCTTGCAGATGAATTTGAACAACGATTACTCGCATTGCATGACCCTGCGACGGTGGCCGCACTGATTGTCGAACCGGTGCAAGGTTCGACAGGCGTCATCATTCCACCTAAGGGATATTTAGAAAAGCTGCGCACTATCTGCGACAAATACGGCATCTTGCTGATCTTTGATGAAGTCATCACTGGCTTTGGTCGCTTAGGGTCAGCTTTCGCTGCAGATTATTTTGGCGTTATCCCTGATCTGATCTGCTGCGCAAAAGGTTTAACGAATGCGGCCGTGCCTATGGGCGCTGTTATCGCTAAACAATCGATACACGATGTGTTTATGCAGTCGGCGCCAGAGAATAGCATTGAGTTTTATCACGGCTACACCTACAGCGGCCACCCACTCGCCTGTGCTGCCGCTATCGCAACGATGCAGGTATATAACGATGAAAAATTATTTGATCGTGCTGCGAGTATGTCTGCCGAATTCGAGCAAGCTGCACACAGCCTTAAAGGCCTTCCTCACGTTAAAGATATACGCAACTTAGGTCTGGTGTGCGGTATAGAGTTGGAATCTCTACCTAGCAAGCCAACCGCACGCGCTTATGAAGTTTTTGAGCGCTGCTTCTGGGAGAAAAATTTATTGATACGAACCACGGGCGATATCATTGCACTATCGCCACCGCTGATCATCAACCACGAACAAATCGATACCTTGTTCAGTACGCTAGCTGAAGTCATTCAATCCATAAAATAAAAAATCTTTTTTGATTCAAATGACTCAATAAAAAAGCGCCTTCAGGCGCTTTTTTATTTTCAGTCGCTATTACGCTGCTTCGCGTGAAGCTTTTTTACGCTCATGCTCTTTCAAGAAGCGCTTGCGTAAACGAATGCTCTTAGGCGTGATTTCGACGAGTTCATCATCCTCAATAAACTCAACGGCGTATTCCAACGACAGCTCAATCGGCGGCACCAAACGAACCGCTTCATCCGTACCTGAGGCGCGCACGTTAGTGAGCTGTTTTCCTTTAATCGGATTCACCACCAAATCATTATCGCGTGAGTGAATACCAATGATCATGCCTTCATACACGGGATCATTGTGGCTAACGAACATACGGCCACGATCCTGTAATTTCCACAATGCGTAAGCAACCGCAGCGCCATCGTCTTGCGAAATCAACACACCGTTGCGACGGCCAGCTAATTCACCTTTAGTCGGATCAACCAAACCATACGCATCAAACACATGACTCATCAAACCTGTGCCGCGAGTCAGCGTCATGAATTCGCCTTGGAAACCAATCAGGCCACGTGCTGGCATACGGTATTCCAAACGCACACGTCCTTTACCGTCGGGCTGCATATCTTGCAGATCACCACGGCGACGACCAAGCTCTTCCATCACGCCGCCTTGATTAACTTCTTCTACATCAACGGTGAGATTTTCAAAGGGCTCGTGACGCACACCATCAACCATTTTAAAAACAACTCGTGGACGCGATACAGCCAGCTCGAATCCTTCACGACGCATGTTTTCCAATAAAATCGTCAGGTGCAATTCACCGCGACCCGACACTTCAAAAATCGTATCGTCATCAGTCGGTGCAACGCGCAATGCAACGTTAGCCTTTAATTCACGATCTAAACGTTCGCGCAGCTGACGGCTGGTAACAAACTTACCTTCACGACCGGCTAATGGAGATGTATTCACCATGAAGTTCATGGTCAAGGTGGGTTCATCAACGGTCAGCATAGGCAATGCATCAGGCGTATCTGGCGCACAAACAGTCGTACCAATACCTAAATCTTCAATGCCATTGATTAGTACGATGTCCCCGGCCCAGGCTTCAGTCACGATCTCGCGCTCTAAGCCTTTGAACTTCAATACTTGGTTGATACGTGCTTTAACAGGCGTTGAATCGGGGCCATTCATGATCACGACATCTTGCAGCGCCTTAACACGGCCACGACTGATACGGCCAATACCGATCTTGCCGACATACGACGAATAATCTAACGATGAAATTTGCAACTGCAAAGGACCGTCAGGATCATCATCACGCACTGGTACGTGTCTCAAGACGGCATCAAACAAAGGAGTCATGTCCCCTTCACGCACATCGGATTCCAAACTCGCATAACCATTCAATGCTGAGGCATACACCACAGGGAAATCGAGTTGCTCTTCGGTGGCGCCGAGTTTGTCGAACAGTTCAAAAGTAGCATTAATCACCCATTCCGGACGTGCGCCCGGGCGATCAACTTTATTCACAACGACGATAGGCTTTAAACCTAAAGCCAACGCCTTACGCGTCACAAAGCGCGTTTGCGGCATAGGACCTTCAACGGCATCAACTAACAGCAAAACTGAGTCAACCATCGACAGCACGCGCTCCACTTCACCACCGAAATCGGCGTGACCGGGGGTGTCAACGATATTGATATGGGTGCCTTTGTATTCCACCGCACAGTTTTTAGCCAGAATCGTAATGCCACGCTCTTTTTCAAGATCATTGGAATCCATGACGCGGGTATCTACCTGCTGGTTTTCTCGGAAGGTGCCGGACTGGCGAAGTAACTGGTCAACGAGGGTGGTTTTGCCGTGGTCAACGTGGGCGATGATGGCGATGTTGCGCAATGCGCGTTGTTCGGTACTGGACATGAGGGTGCTTAGCTGGTGTTTAGAGAACCCAAGAGTTTACCATCTTTCCGTGTCAAAACCGTGAAATTCCTAGGATTTTCAATGAGTTGCGCCTCAGATCGATGACCAAAACCCCGGGGAACAAAAGATGTGAAAAAGTTACTATTTTTGAGCATCCGCTCGAAAACCTAAAGAAACATTGGCTTCGGCGACCAAGTTAACCCGTAGACCTAATAGAAGGCCATACCGAATGAAACCAATATCCAACCAGCCCTCTCATGTCCACCTAGAAGAAAACCTAACTATGGACAAATTTGCCAACTTTCTTAAACAGAAAGGTGACACAGAATCTAAGAACATTTTTGCAGGAAAACACAAACATTCTGGCGTTTCACTTCTACACCGGCTGCCTACCCAGTCCGATGGCAAGCTGGCACGCCTCAGCTATTTCTTTCGTTTTAGTTCTGAAAGAAATGTGGCAAGGCAACAAATCAAAACCTTTTTAAAACGAGAGGTATTGAATTAACTACTGACATACGCAAAGCATTACCAAGTCGATTCAGTAAAGGAAATGCGGAGGAACTTCTGAAAGCTATAAAGAACGCTCCACAGTCATTTATTCGTGAAATTAATCAGGGATAAAAGGACGACAGCAATTTATCTTAGGAGTTTTTTATCATCATTTCGGTACACAAGTCATGAACTTAACCGAGAGAGATTATTACTTAATTAGCGACGATCATAAGGGCGCTGTCCACGCAAAAGTGTCAGAAGCGGCAATACAATTTATCCAAGCATAGGAGAGAACTGTGAGCATAGGTAGCGTTAACAAACCCAATGTCGCTTGGCAGTATGCACTTCCCAAGCAAAGCCAGGTTAAAACCCCTGCAAGCACGAAACTAATCTATCCATCAACACGGACGAATTTTAGTCAGAACCAACCCAAGTTAGATCGCACTATTCAGCAACTAAAAGCTGGTCCTTCGAATGCTAGTCAGCATTTGGAAGCGAATTCGCTTAAACCTGAAGTAAGCATTAAGTCTGACGATAACTTTGCCCAAAAAAATGGGATCCCAGATCCCGGATCCCGTCAACGATCTCAAGCGATTGGCCACAAAGAAGCCGCATCTAAATCTATTTCGATTGAAATCACGAACATGAAACTAGACGCCGACCCAAAAAACGTGGTCGGAACTTTTTTGCGGGCGAAATCGAGCGGCATCACACACATCACTAATTTGTTGATAAACGAATTTAAAATGCCGGCGGAGCAGTTTCTTTCTGCAACT
>CAINAY010000295.1 GCA_903846425.1 uncultured Noviherbaspirillum sp. | reverse complement strand
GCCTCCATCGCCATCGGGCTAGCCGCTGCTATCGCGCTGATGCGCTTTAAAGTCAGTGCGACGCGCGCAATCGTTGCCTGTGCGGTTGCCGGCCTCGTGGTATCTTACGTGCCCTGGTGGTAGTCTCGCATTACGTGGGGCGCCGAATACCCGCATCACCGTCGTAGTTAACTCACATGACCGAGCGCATCATTCCCGTAGCCGACCTGCGTTATCTGCATGCCGTGCCCCATATCCCAGAAATACTGACGCCCGCTAATGGTTTGCTGTCGGACACGCTCAGTCGACCTTTGCGCGATTTGCGTATTTCTGTCACCGACCGCTGTAACTTTCGCTGCGTGTACTGCATGCCGAAAGAAGTATTCGACACCAGCTATCAATTTTTACCGCACAGCTCCCTGCTGTCGTTTGAAGAAATTACACGCATCGCGAAAATTTTTATTGCGCATGGCGTAGAAAAAATTCGTTTGACCGGCGGTGAACCGCTACTACGAAAAAATATAGAAAAGCTGATCGAAATGCTGGCTGTGCTGACCACCGTTGATGGCAAGCAACTCGATCTCACCATGACCACTAACGCGTCATTGCTGGGTAAAAAAGCACAATCTCTCAAAGATGCCGGCCTAAAGCGCGTCACCGTCTCCCTCGATTCACTCGACGACGCTACCTTCAAACGGATGAATGATGTCGATTTCCCGGTCACCGATGTGCTCGACGGAATTGCGGTTGCCAGTCAAGTCGGACTCGGCCCCATCAAAGTCAACATGGTGGTTAAAGGTGGCATGAACGATCAAGAAATCGTTCCCATGGCGCGCCACTTCAAAGGCAGCGACGTCATCTTGCGTTTTATTGAATACATGGATGTTGGCGCATCAAACGGCTGGAAAATGGATGAAGTTATTCCTTCTGCCGAAGTGGTACGACGTATTAGTGAATCCATGCCACTGGAAGTGGTTGATGCTAACTACACCGGCGAGACCGCCGAGCGTTGGCGCTATACCGATGGTAGCGGCGAGATTGGCGTTATCTCCAGCGTTACACAAGCGTTTTGCAGTGACTGCAATCGCGCGCGGCTTTCAACCGAAGGCAAACTATTTACCTGCTTGTTTGCCACCGGCGGCCATGATTTACGCGCACTACTGCGCAACGGCCACAGCGATGCTGAAATCACCGCGGCTGTTTCTCATCTGTGGGCTAAGCGTGATGATCGGTACTCCGAACTGCGCACCATCAATACTGAAGGCTTGTCACGCAGCGATCGTAAAGTTGAAATGTCGTATATCGGCGGCTAAGCCGACACACGAATGTCTCAAGCCATTCTCCCCGATCTATCTGATCTACTCACTGGCAACGACCAGCACGATGTGCCGGTTGAAGTCATTCAGCAAGTTATAGCGCGCTGTATTACTCCATTAAACGATACTGAAACGCTGCCATTAAAACAGGCCTTGGGGCGCGTGCTTGCGCAGGATGTCATCTCCCCGATCAACGTACCCTCATACGATAATTCCGCTATGGATGGCTATGCCTTTATAGCGACTGATCTATCGAATAATCCAGCTAATTTAAACGTTGTTGGCAAAGCCTACGCTGGTCATCCTTATCTATCGGAAGTTCGATCTGGTGAATGCGTGCGCATCATGACAGGCGCAGCCATTCCTCGCGGCTGCGATACCGTCATTGCGCAAGAGTTAGTGAGTGATGCAACCGATACGAACATCAGCATTACGCTGAATGCAGTGAATGCCGGTGACAACCGTCGTCTGGCGGGCGAAGATCTTCGCATAGGATCAGTCGCACTGCGCAAAGGTAAACGCTTGTCCCCTGCCGACATTGGTTTACTGGCGTCTTTGGGTATCGCCGAGACAACGGTCATTCGTCGGCCGCGCGTCGCATTTTTTTCTACTGGCGACGAGCTACGTTCCATCGGTCAAGCCCTCGATGAAGGCTGCGTATATGACAGCAACCGCTACACCTTGCACAGCATGTTAGTACGTGCGCAGTGCGAGCCGATTGATATGGGCGTGGTGAAAGACGACCCCGCATCACTAGAAAAAGCATTGCGTGAAGCGTGCGCGCAAGCAGACGTGATCATCACCACCGGCGGTGTATCCGCCGGTGACGCCGATTACACGCGTCAAATGATGGCGCGATTAGGTGACGTATTGTTCTGCAAAATTGCTATGCGCCCTGGTCGTCCTATGGCCTTTGGAAAAATTCAGTGCGGTGGACGTGCCGCCGTATTGTTTGGGCTACCGGGAAATCCTGTCGCGGTCATGGCGACATTCTATTTTTTGGCGCGCGATGCCATCTACCAGCTCATGGGCGCAAAGCCGCACACACAAACCTTACTCAAGGTGGCGAGCACGCATGCCATACGAAAAAAACCAGGACGCACAGAATATCAACGCGCCATTGTGTCGACAGATACCAGCGGTAAGCAGCACGTCACACTCACCGGTGCGCAAGGCTCGGGGATTCTTAGCTCCATGTCGGAAGCTAACTGTATGGTGGTTTTAGATCATGATCAAAGCGACGTCGCTGCAGGTGAGCTTGTCGCTGTCTTAGCCTTTGATGGTTTTATTTAGAGCACTTGCTAATCTAACCGGGTGAGTTCCTCATCCAGTCTGCAGTGCCAAACAAGCCATTAAGCAAAATATCTTGCGTTGCTTCGCTATAGTTTAAATCTCGCATCGCCAGCAGCATGCAGGTTAACCATTCATCGCGTTCTTGACTGGCTATCTTAAAGGGTAAATGTCGAGCTCGTAGAAACGCATTACCAAAGCGTGGCGTATATAAATCAGGGCCACCCATCCAACCAGATAAGAAAAAATACAGCTTGTCGCGCGAACCATCAAGCGCTGCAGGATGCATCGCACGTAGCGCTTTGAACTCAGGCTCTAAATCCATCAAGTCGTAAAAACGATCGACAAGGGTTCGTAGTTGGGCATCGCCACCGATTAGCTCATACAAGCTGGTTTCATTTGAATTTTCGGTACTCATAGATACAAATGATAGCGCACAGAATCTTAATTGATCGATCTCAATCCGACGGCACTTATGAAATTCACAACTTGTCCAATACGAACTCTGATCCATATCAAGGCTCAGATTCGTTACTTAATTCAACAACGCGACACGAAACATGCGGGACATCACCCAAGAATATTCATCACTCACTGAGTATGCAGTGCGCGTTCTCGATATCATCGCCATTTTTGCATTGGCCCACAGCGCAGCGCTACTACGATTGTCCGTACCTCTAAACACACTCTCTAATTCACACTTGATCGTCACGTACTTTTGTGCCGCGCTCGCTTTATCTTTAGCCCCATTAGCCATCGTTGTGGTGGCTTTAGCTGAAGTCAAGTTGCCGGATGAATCGATTGCATACTGGGCAGTGCCTGTACTACCACCGCATGCTGATAAAAATAGTGCGATGCTCGCGCTCGCCATACATGATGCAGGTCGGATGAATTTC
>CAINAY010000294.1 GCA_903846425.1 uncultured Noviherbaspirillum sp. | reverse complement strand
TGGTGTAGGTAATGGTCATTCGTTAATTATTTAACTACTTGGATAATCTCACAAGATCGGGTAGTAACATTCTGAGTAACCATCTGAGACGTTTAACCCTGTCAATACCAAGACGTATTGACCTGTTTGGTTTTTTTAAGCGTAACTGCTATTTCGCAAAAAAAGTATGTTGCTCTCTGTATCGACTAGTGCGAGAAGTATGCCCATCTGAGGTATCTTTCAACCTTTAGGTTATTAGCCTATTATCGATTAAGTATGTGTAGCTAAAATTGTAAAAATGTATAAAAATTTTAATTTTATAAACCAAGATGCACAAATAGAAATTGGTACTTTTATTTGGATTTACTATCTCTAGAGTTAATCCCATTCTTCTTAAAACTGGAATCACAAATACTAGGCAATAGATCTTATAATCTCATAATGCATTGTAAGACTGGGCAATGAAACAAAATGGATAAAAACTCATGAGCTCACCAGCACCTTATAGCGACAGTATGGCCGGCCTTTCCTTTGGTATCGATATGAGCCGTTTCAAGACACTCGGCATTATCGATCCAAATTCTAAGGAAGCTCTCGATGCCTTTAACCATCATGAATTTTCCAGTGCTGAGCGATTATTCTTCAAGCTTTGGGGAAGTGATTTACCCTCCGTAGCCTTTCAACCTGGGCAAAAGTTAGTTACACGCGGCGAACATCCAATATCTGGATACGTCGTTATATCTGGCGTAGTAGAAATAACAATTTCAAGTGGCAAGTTCTTGTTTGGTCCAGGAAGTGTATTCGGGCTAGCAGAAGGCTTGGCTGATACAGTTAACGCGTGGGACGCCGAAGCCAAGTCAGTAGTGGTGACTAAGATGATCCCAATTGATCGCGCTTTACGCGAAGTAAGGCGTCTTAATGTGGGCCTAAAGGGCATCTGTCGATTTACTACCATGCGCATACTTGGCCTAAAATCAGCCCCAGCAAGTCTCTCATGAGTGGGTTTAAGACAGTAGATTACGCTGATGGCAGCGTGCTATTTGAACCGGGCGAAGTCGCGCACAGTTTTTATCTCATCCAATCTGGTCAAGTTGCCATTATTGATCGAATCAATAACCGACAACTCGCTGTGTTATCGGCAGGTGAATCGTTTGGAGAACAAGCTCTTTTAGCCGGTGGCGTTCGAAGTGCTGCGGCAGAGGCTGTTGGAGAGACAACGTGCCTAGAACTCACTGCGAAAGGATTGCGTGACTTGCTTGCTAAAGAGGTAGGTATTTCTAAAGAAGTTCTTGAGGCTCTGTTACTTCAGCTATCCATGCACAACGCAATGCGCAAGTAAATAGTTTCTCAGCGGGGGGAAATTAATTTAGCCGAAAGTGAGTTCATCACCAGGTTCTGGAAATACAAGCTCTCTGTTAGGAAGTCTTTCTCTCAGTTCTGCCTCAATCAAACTCTCCCATCCTGGCTTGCGATGGACTATCACAGCTGTCACGTTTATTGGTAATTCGTTTATTCTTGAAGCGACTGTTGGTACATCCATATGCATGGATATTTTCGCCAATTCAGACATTGTCGACGGATAGGAGCACTCAATTATCACTGCTTGTACAGTGCCATTTAATGACACAGACTCCCAAAATAAAGGGCAGTCTTCCGTGTCTCCTGAGAAGGCGATAGATTGACCGTCTTTCTCAACTAAGTATCCACAAGCTGGTATACCGTGACGCGCTGGTAATGGCGTAAAGGTCATTCCGGCGATCTCCAAATGTTCCGATATAGAGCCCAGCACCATAAATGGCGCAGATTCTGTAGGAATTTTTGTAAAATCTGGCCAGATCAAATCGTTGAAAATATGCGTCTCTAGAATTTCGATAACCTCTGAAAGCCCCCATACTTTAATCGGTTCATTTCGAAGTGCCGCAGCCGAATCAATTAATAGAGGAAGACAGGCTATGTGATCAAAATGCGCGTGGGTAAGAACTACATGATCGATGACTGCCAGTTCGGGCAAGTCTAGTATCGTCAAACCTGTACCCGAATCAATGATAGTTGACTCACCAAGTAAATAGCAGGTCGTTTGACGATGACTACCCCCAATGCCACCATTACAACCAAGCAGTCTAAGTGAAATCAATCGTCATTCTCCTTAAACATCATAAAAATAAGA
>CAINAY010000293.1 GCA_903846425.1 uncultured Noviherbaspirillum sp. | reverse complement strand
TCACATGGCCGTCGCGGCCTCGATAAGCTCTTGTTAGGCAGTGAAACACAGCGCGTATTGGCGCACTCGATATTGCCGGTCATGGTGTACCGCTAGCGAAGTAGTTAGTGCGTCATGAGTACCGGTATCGTCATCGATAACAGTATCTCTCGGGTTGCGCCGCCGAGTACCATTTCACGAAAACGGGTGTGCCCATAGCCACCCATCACAATCAGGTCCATGTTTTCATCAGCGCAGTAGGACAATAAAGCTTCCCCTTCGTTGATGCGTGTGTCACGACAGATAACATTCACGTTGATACCGTGACGTGATAAATACAGCGCGATATCAGCCCCCGGTTGTTCGCCATGTGTTTCCGGAGTCACGGTGGGATTGAAGATCACGATATCTGTACGGCTGCTGCGTTTGAGCAGCGGCAGTGCGTTTATGATGGCACGGGTGGCTGTCATGCTGGCATCCCAAGCGACCGCTATCTTTTTTGGTAAGCCGATGAACTTATGTGTATGCGGCATGATCAATACGGGGCGTACGCTGTTCATCACCACCGATTCTGGAAAATCTGCCATCACTCCAGGCACTCCACAGGCTGGATCAAACTGACCCACCACAACTAAATCAGCATAGCGCGCCTGTTGGGTCATGCCAGTGACGGCATCATCATCCATCAAACGTGTTTCAACCGACGTTACGCGCGTCTCTTTAACTAGGGAAGTAAAATTCTCTAAACTTTGCTCAGCATACGTGCGTAATTTTTTTAGATGATGATCAAAAGCGGGATCGTGCTGGTTGAATGCGCCTTCCTCAAAAACTAAATGAGAAATGCCTGTCATAGCTGTTCCGATTAGCTGCGCTTGTTCATCTTCGGCGATAGCTGCCGCCAGACGTATACGTTCACGCGACTGAGCAGTCTGGTCAACATGCACCAATATAGATTTGTACGACATGACGACTTCCTTCTAATTCGAAGATGATGAGAACGATACTGAGCGACGACGCAAATTTTTTTTCCTTGAAAATTAAATCGAGTAAGTCGCATTCAAATGGTAGATGAGAATAAGGATGTGATGTTTCTTAAATTTTGATTCAAATCAAATAGGGGCTAGGGAGATTCACGTTGACCCATATTGGGACAGAGCATGCATAGATAAAGATTAACGCTTGGTCAGTTTTGACTTAAGTCAAGGTAATTGCCGGATAGCCTCACTAGACTCAGTCCGACCTAAGAACTGCGCTCACATTAGATGCGTGGAGGGTGCGGAGCGAGAAAAGATGTCTACATTACTAACAACCCTCCCGAATGTTCAGCAGGTGGAGTTTGACGCCACCTTGATTAGCCGCCTTTCTCAGAGCGGCCCACGCTATACCTCGTATCCCACCGCCGACCGATTCAGCGCTGACTTTGGTTTTCGCGATTACAAACAAGCAGTAAGCCATGTACGTTCTCGTGGAGGCCATCATCCTTTATCGCTTTACGTACACATTCCTTTTTGCGATACGGTTTGTTATTACTGCGGCTGTAACAAGATAGTCACTAAAAATAAAGAAAAAGCAGCTATCTATCTGGAGTACTTAAAAAAAGAAATCGCGATGCAGGGCAAGTTATTCGCTGGGATTAATCAGATTGAGCAACTGCATTTTGGTGGTGGTACTCCGACGTATTTATCGGATGATCAGATGCAGGATTTGATGGAGCACATACGGCGCTGGTTTCAGATGTCAGATGACGAAACCGGTGAATATTCGATCGAGGTTGATCCGCGTAGTGTGAGCCCTGATCGCATTCATCAATTACGTCTTCAAGGATTTAACCGACTTAGTTTGGGTGTGCAGGATTTTGATCCCGATGTGCAAAAAGCAGTCAACCGGCTGCAACCCGAGCAGCAAACGCTGGATGTAATTCATGCCGCGCGAGTCGCGAAATTTCGCTCTATTAGTATTGATCTGATCTATGGCTTACCCAAGCAGACAATGACAACGATGGAGCAAACGCTGGCGCAAGTGATAGACGCTAATCCGGATCGTATCGCTGTCTATCACTATGCTCATCTGCCCC
>CAINAY010000292.1 GCA_903846425.1 uncultured Noviherbaspirillum sp. | reverse complement strand
CACCGTTTAACGGTTCGCGAATTATGCCGCTCGCAAAACTCGATGCCGCTTTGTTAGCTTTGCCGGGTCGTACCGATACTGTGGGCAGACGTACTGAGCGACCATCCACAAATCCTTTGCGCGCATAGTCAGTCACCATTAATTCGCACATCGCTTTTTGCGCACCGTAAGAACCTTGTGGTGTGGCGGGTGTGGTGTCGAGTACTTTGGCAGGCAGATCGCCACCGAATACAGCCACTGAACTGGTAAATACAAAACGCGGCTTGTTGCCGTTGCGGCGAGCTTGTTCCAGCAAGATACGTGTGGCATCAAGATTGATGCGCATGCCTAAATCAAAATCACTTTCGGCTTCACCACTCACTACTGCTGCCAGATGAAACACGGTTTGAACTGAGGGAGTAAGCGCACGCGCTACGCTGGCGGCATCAGCTACATCGCCTGTCATCGATACGATGCGGGGGTCGGTAAAGCCTTGTGCGGCTACTTGATCAAGCAGCACGATGCGACTCAGAGTGTGTTGTTTGCCGTCTGGTCCGGCGAGCGTTCCGCGTTCGAGTAATTTTTTTGCAAGCTTTACACCCAAAAAGCCTGCGCCGCCGGTAATTAAAACGTCCATCGTAGTCTCCGCTATTGTTATAAGAATTTATGTGCGGATAGTGTAATGGATGTGGAGGTGAGTTTGATTTATGTGGGCTCTGTCGAGCTAAATTAATTTTTCCAGGCAGGTCGTTTTTGTAATGCCTGCTCTAAGAGCCGTGCGATTTCTTCTTGTCCATTACTTCGGGCTTGTTGGACCAGTTGCGCAGATAAGCCGGTACCGCGATCCGTGCTGTGTTCAAGTATGCAGCTCACAACGCTGAGTTGTCCTTCACTCACTGCCAGCGTTAGTGCAGTATCGCCTTCATCTGTCCACGTCAAATCAGCACCGTATTTAATTAATAATTCGGCAGCTTTAGTCCGGCCGTTTGCTATTGCGGCTATGAGGGGTGTGATTGATTCATGGTTTGGGCAATTGGGGTTGGCTCCATTACTTAATAAGAATTCCAACATACTCGTATTTTGAAATTCGAGCGCAAAGAACAATAAAGAGTAACCGTCACTATCGGTGGCGTTGATGTTGGCGCCCTGATTCAACATCCATTTCATCTGCTCAGGATCATTATTTTTGACGATAGTGGCTAAGGGCAAAGTACCTACTACCTGCTGATGGTTGAGTAGTTTTGGATTATCTTTAACGATTTTTTTGACGGCAACCATATCGCCTCGCTCAATGCGCGTAGCCAGCAGTTGAGCGATTAGAAAATCATCGTTAGGGTCAGGCAATAAGGAGCTTTCGTGTGAACTCAGCTCAATACCAGCTAACAGTAGCCGAGCCTTATCTAGTGTGTTGCCTTCACATAATTTGATGGATTGCGTGCGCTCTAGATCGCGCTGAGATTTGGGTGCATGTAGGGTTAAAGGCAGTTGCAGATCGCCACCAAGTAGCGTCATGCAATCACCCCGTGCTAAGCCGGCCAGATAAAACAAGGTCAAAGGATGAGCTTGTACATCATTCGATTCGCACAGTTGTAAATAGCTCGCCATGACCTCTAATGACGCACCGAAATGATTGACTGAGGTGACTTTTGTGCTGGAGTACAAAATGAACCAACCCGATTTCCAGAGTGGCGTACCGGGTTTGATTTCTTCCGCTAATGCTTTGGAACGACAACTCAAGACATGAACGAAAGGGATTGTTTCTGAGTTGATGGCTTCTGCTGATGGGCAAAGCAGTTTTTCCAGCCACTGCTTGGTAAAAAATTCACGCCTCTCGCTGCTGCCTTCGACAAACCGATGGCTGCGTTGTCCCTTGCTACCGTTACTACGCCCGTGGACATTCAGCATGAGGTGACTAGATTGCTTGCTGGTTGTTCTAAGGTGATGGTGAACTGCGGTGATGGTATTTTTTGCTGTACCGAATTCAAGGACATGGTTTTGGAGGTGACTGATTTTTGCTATTCGCGTACAAAATTTAATGGAATTGGGATCAATCTCCTTGTCATACAGGTAAACAAATGTTGGTGTCGTATTTAATGAAACTTCTTTTTGATTCGGGTTATCCGTAGAAGTAACAGACGAATTGTTGATGGCGCGCATGTGGATTTAGCTCCGAGGCTGAGGTACTCAGTAAGAGGTGGAAACACTGTGTGCCTTTCATGCGGCTGGAGTTCCATTAGTGTGCGTATCAGCCACTGGCGGTCGCGAGCCAATCTCTTGTCGAAAAATATTTTCCACTGGAGGATCGTCGTGCACGGTGAGCTGTAATTTGTTTTCGTTGGCGCGTTGTAATACGCGTAGCTCATCGCCGACGATTTCTGTCGTGTGTCTTTCTATGCTGTCCTTACCGACCCATTTGCGGGTTTGCAGATGGCCTTCCAAGTAAATTAAAGCGCCTTTTTTTAAATGATGCGCCGCCAGCTCGGCCAGTCGTTTATACAAAACGACGCGATGCCATTCGGTCGCATCACGCCTTGCGCCGGTGGATTTGTTCTTCCATGATTCGCTGGTGGCGACCGACAAATGTGCCACTAACTCCCCACTGTTCATCGTGCGTATGTCGGGATCTTGACCGAGATGGCCAATCAATAGTGCTTTATTCAGTGTTCCTGTCATCGTGATTTCCGCGGAGAAGAGACCTTAGGGTGGACGTCATCATGGCGCCGCCCAGTAGCCAAGGTGCTGTGATGATTCAAGCTTCGCGCGAGTGCTGGCTGAGCTGGGGCAGACAAGCACCACAAAGACCGCCATTAGAGGTAAAAAGCCGGGTAAAAATGTCTAGTCAGCCTGACACTTCGGGGTGTACAGTAAGCACTGTAGCCGTCAGCGGGGATGTCGTTACTAAAAAAATAACCTGCTCGATAGGCTTTCGACCCAGAAGTGGGTGATGGGGGACGGGGTGGAAAAATTCTTCGCAGGCACCGGCCTGATCGATGTGGTGTTAGCAGCCACGCTGCTTGAATGGATGGCGCTGGAAATGTGGTGGCGCATCACAGGCAAAGGGCTTGATCCGGTTAATTTGCGTTTGGTGCTACTAGCTGGCTTAGCGCTGATGCTGGCTGTGCGGACTGTCCTGATGTCCTTACCCTGGTTTGTGACTGCTTTACTTCTTTCCGCTGCTGGTTTGGTGCATTTGGCTGATCTCAGGCGGCGTTGGTCTGTTTCATCGAGCTGAGTTTTTTCGGAGAAGATTTTCATGCGTTTGAGTTTTCCGTTTTCTGCCATCGTCGGGCAGGAAGAAATGAAGCAAGCGATTTTGGTCGCCGCGGTTGATCCCGGCGTGGGTGGTGTATTGGTGTTTGGTGATCGCGGTACCGGTAAATCGACAGCGGTACGTGCACTCGCTGCCATGCTGCCAAAAATGCGCGCTATGGCGAACTGTCCTTATGGCTGTGATCCTGAGCCGGGCACGCCTTCATGCAAAGAATGTGCGCCACTTAAAACAAAAGGCAATCCAAAAACACTTTTGCGCGACGTGCCCGTCGTGGATTTACCTTTAGGCGCAACGGAAGATCGCGTCGTTGGTGCGCTGGATTTAGAACGCGCTTTATCAGATGGCGTGAAAGCGTTTGAGCCTGGATTATTAGCGCGTGCTAATCGCGGATTTTTATATATCGATGAAGTCAATCTACTGGAAGATCATTTAGTGGATTTGCTGATCGATGTCGCCGCTTCGGGTGAGAACATGGTTGAACGTGAAGGTTTGTCGATACGTCATCCGGCACGATTTGTATTGGTCGGCAGTGGTAATCCAGAAGAAGGTGAGCTGCGTCCGCAATTACTTGATCGATTTGGTTTGGCCGTCGATGTGACGACGCCTACGGATATCAAACTACGCATAGAAGTGATCAAGCGACGCGATACGTTTGAGCGCGGCCCTGAAGCCTTTGTTGAACAATGGCGCAAAGAAGATGAAAAAATTCGCCGTCGTATCGTAGCGGGCCGTAAGCGGCTCGATGAAGTGCAAGTACCCGATGCCGTGCTAGAACGCGCTGCTGAATTATGTATGGCCTTGGGTACCGATGGTTTGCGTGGTGAGCTCGCATTGATGCGCGCAGCGCGTGCATTAGCAGCGTATGAAGGTGATACGGTCGTCACAGTCGATCATCTAAAACGTATGGCAGCTCCTGCCTTGCGACATCGCTTGCGACGTAATCCTTTAGATGATTCCGGTTCCGGCACACGTGTAGCGCGCGCTGTCGATGAAGTGTTTGCTGCTAATCCAAAGTAGCGCTGACTCACCCAAGGTTTGAATGTGTGATGTCTGATTCCAGCGACTCCCTAGAGCACGATACTGAAGCCCCCAGCACATGGTCGCTGGCGGTTCAGGCGGCTGCGTTGCTAGCGATTGATCCGGTGGGTTTAGCAGGTGCGCGCATTCATGCTGGAGCTGGCCCGGTGCGTGATGCATGGATGAGTTTGCTGCAATCGTTAATGGGTGACACTGCGTGGAAGCGCATGCCAGTCAATATTACCGATGAGCGCTTATTAGGTGGTTTAGATTTATCCGCCACCTTATCTGCTGGCCGTCCAATCTTGCAGCAGGGTGTATTAGCCGATGTGAATGGCGGCACGCTCATTCTCGCCATGGCTGAACGTCTGCCTTCTGCAACCGGTGCCAAGTTAGCGCAAGTGATGGATAGTGGTGAAATTCATATTGTTCGCGATGGTATTGATCAGCGACGCGATTCTCGCTTTGCAGTAATCGCTTTAGAT
>CAINAY010000291.1 GCA_903846425.1 uncultured Noviherbaspirillum sp. | reverse complement strand
AACCCTGCTGATAGTTTGATCGAATATCCCTGCGATTTTCCTATCAAGATCATGGGCGCAATGCAGGACGCGTTTGCACAAACGATGGTGGATGTAGTGAGCACTTATGATGCAGAGTTTCATGCCGGTAAATTAGAGATGCGCCCTTCAACGAAAGGGAATTATTTATCGTTGACAGTCACGGTGCGGGCCACCAGTCGCGAACAGCTCGATAATTTATACCGTGCCCTATCTTCACACCCCATGGTCAAAATGGTGTTGTAAATCGCATGATTGATACGCTGACAGAGCAGCGCGGACACGAAGCCTATGACACCACCTTTGCTGCCATGCGCGCTTTTACCGATGCACGTACAGCGACCACAGCGAATCAACTTTGGATGGTGGAACATCCACCTGTCTTCACGTTAGGCCTAGGAGCGGACGCAGCACATATTATTGATGCTCATGACATTCCCATCGTACAAACTGATCGCGGTGGTGAGGTGACCTATCATGGTCCTGGACAGGCGGTGATTTATTTACTGTTTGATTTGCGTCGCCATGCAAAAAAAATACTGCCGCGCGAATTTGTTACCCGCATAGAGCAAGCAGTGATTGATACGCTGGCGGCGTATAATTTAAGCGGTGAACGCAAGTCAGGCGCGCCCGGCATTTATATAGCCAAGGGCGACTATCAAGATGCGAAGATTGCTGCACTAGGCCTGAAGATTCGAGGTAATGGGTGTACCTATCACGGCGTGTCGCTGAATGTGGCTATGGATCTTGAACCTTTTTCGTGGATTAATCCCTGTGGCTATCCCGGCTTGCAAACGATCGACATGAAAACCTTAGGTGTAACAGTCTCCCTGAATGAAGTACAGCAGTGTCTCACCCATCATTTGCACGTACAGCTGACCCAACCATAAATCGCATGAGCTCTAACGATATACCGCCACCCTACCAAGCGAGCGACAAACAAAAAGGCGCTGGAAAAACTGCGCGCATTCCTATCAAAATTATTCCGGCTGAACGATTACCCAAGCCTGATTGGATACGCGTAAAAGCAGCATCACCTAGTACGCGCTTCTACGAGATCAAAGATATTTTACGTAGCAATAATCTCGTTACCGTCTGCGAAGAGGCTTCTTGTCCGAATATTGGCGAGTGCTTTGGTAAGGGCACTGCTACATTTATGATCATGGGTGACAAATGTACACGTCGCTGCCCGTTCTGCGATGTGGGTCATGGCCGCCCCGACCCACTCGATACGAATGAACCAGAAAACCTGGCCAAGACGATCGCCGCACTCAAACTATCTTACGTTGTAATTACCTCAGTCGACAGAGATGATCTGCGTGATGGCGGCGCCGCTCATTTTGTTGAATGCATACAGCGAGTACGCGCTTTATCGCCGTCTACTCGTATCGAAATACTGACGCCCGATTTTCGTGGTCGCATGGATCGCGCATTAGAAATTCTCAAAGCCGCACCACCCGATGTCATGAATCACAATCTCGAAACGGTGCCGCGACTATATCGCGAAGCACGTCCGGGTTCTGACTACGCGTATTCCTTGAATCTGTTAAAGCGCTTTAAAGAACTGCATCCTGACGTACCGACTAAATCGGGACTGATGGTGGGCTTGGGCGAAACTGATGAAGAGATATTGCAAGCAATGCGTGACATGCGCGAGCACAACGTCGACATGCTGACTTTAGGTCAATACCTGATGCCTAGCGGCGATCATTTACCTGTACGTCGTTACGTACATCCCGATATTTTTAAGATGTACGAAGAGAAAGCCGTTGAAATGGGATTTGCTCATGCCGCTGTTGGAGCAATGGTGCGTAGCTCTTATCATGCTGATCAACAGGCAAAAAATGCAGGGCTAGAGTAAGTCACGTATAAGCCACGAGACTGCTAGCCCAACCAAAAAGAGTTACTCGTTTTGGTTGGACTACATTTAAATCGCTAGCGCTTTTTCCAGTAACTGATGCATAGACGCAAATTCGGGAATGCCGACATAGCGCTTCAATATGCTGCCATCTTTACCAATCACAAACGTGGTTGGTGTGAGTTTGACGTCACCAAATGATTTGGCTGCTTGACCATCGGTATCCAATGCCACCTTGAATGGTAACTGATGGCTCTCGGAATAATTCAGCACATAGTTAGGTGGGTCATAGCTCATGGCCACCGCGATAAATTCCAAGCCGCGATCAGAATATTTTTTATAGGTCTCTACCATCTCGGGCATTTCTTGCACGCAGGTAGCGCAGCTGGTCGCCCAAAAATTTACCATGACTACTTT
>CAINAY010000290.1 GCA_903846425.1 uncultured Noviherbaspirillum sp. | reverse complement strand
GGTATCGTAACCGTCAGAAAGAACATACACCAAATCCCTGCTTCCCAAAGCACGACCTACATGTACTTTCAGGAAGGTCTCCATATTGGTCGCTATCTTAGTACCACCGCCAAAACCAAAGGTCACCGCATTAATTTTTTCCTGTACCCGACCGCTGTTGCGGTTGAGTAGCTGGGTAATCTCACTGATTCGAGTATGAAACACGAAAACCCGAGCATGCAATACCTGACTAAAAGCGCGTCCTATACGCAGAAAAAAAGGAGCATGGGCTTCCATCGATTTACTGACATCAACCAGCACATAAATACGCGGCATGATCTGATCACGCTGTTTTCTTTTTAGCCTAAGTAGTTCGCCCCCGGTAGATAAGCTCTGCCTAATCGTGGACGGTATATCGATGCGCTGGGTCTGATGAGTATGTATCCATTTACGGATTAACTTCCTGCGAAGTCGCTGCTCTAGCGGACGGATATAGGATTCCAGTTTATCTATATCTTCCGGCATCCATTTCTTAAAATCCTGATGTAAGGGATCGACCTTGCTAGCGCCACCCATTGCCTGCGGGTTCTCAATACCATCGCCCTGACCACCCTGAAAATCTAGTCCAACTGATGGCTTAGCCTCACCAGGCGGGGCTTCCATGTCGGCATGCATCTGCTCGACCAGCTGTCTGAGTGATTTTGTTTTTTTTTGGCTACCGCTACTGCGCGTACTGCCGCGCACCTTATGAGGAAACCAGAATGCATCGAACAGATCGGGGTATTTGCGCCACTGGTCTGCCGTCGAACAAGCAATGCTGCGCCAGCAGGATTTTAGACTAGGGTAATGCTTGGGCTCGAGCTTCATGGTGATGCGAAGCATGGATTCTAGTTCTGCTAAACCAATCAAAAATCCATGCTCTCGCAAATAATCAGCAAAGCCTCGAATTTGCGTGACTGGTAAGCTCGCTAGTACTGAACGCTGCGTCACACTAGCGCAGATCCCCGGCAACGCCGACATCGATGCCGACCCGGCTTTCTGACTGCAGTTTTGAAATAATTTCAGAACCCATCTGCCACTGATCTGATCGGGTTTTTAACAAAGACGATAAGCAAGCGCGAATCATATCCGGATCGTCTGGCACGCTATCTTGTCCCATCGCGCAGAGCACACGCACCCAATCCAAGGTTTCGGCGATACCCGGCACTTTTTCCAGATCTTGTTTTCTGAGTTTCTGCACAAAACTCACTGCCTGCTGCACCAGTACATGATTCGCTTCAGGCACTAGTTTTTTGACAATCTCTATCTCGCGCGGAAGACTGGGGTAATCCACATAGTGGTAAAGACAGCGGCGACGTAAGGCATCTGATAAATCTCTGGTGCCATTGCTGGTAAGGACAACGATAGGCTTGCTGACCGCGGTGACGGTACCAAACTCTGGCACAGATATTTGATACTCACCTAAAACTTCCAACAAGTAAGCTTCAAATGACTCGTCTGCACGATCAATCTCATCGATCAATAAAACAGCAGGTTTGTCTGATGTAATGGCTTGCATCAATGGGCGCTTTAGCAAGAAGGCTTCTGAAAACAAATCCTGTCGCAAGCTTTCGCCAACACCCTTCTCTGCTTCACGCAAACGAATTTCCAGTAATTGTTTACTGTAATTCCATTCATAGACTGCTTGATTCAAATCCAGACTTTCATGACACTGAAGTCGAAACAAGGGTCGATCAAGTGCAATCGACAAAGCATTGGCAATCGCTGTCTTACCCACGCCAGCTTCACCTTCAAGCAGCATGGGGCGCTCTAGCGCTGTTGCCATCCAGACTAAGGTCGCCAAACTTTCATCGGGAACATAGCCGGATGCTGCAAGCAAACCTGACACATCCTTAGGTGTCATGATTACTTACGACTTTCTTCCAAGCAGTCGACCAAAAAAGTCTTTGATAAGCATCCACGCAATAGCTAGACCATTCAGTTCCGTGACTGCCTGGGTAGGGGCAGCACTATTCGCGTCAGTAGAGGGTGATAAACCAGGCGGTGTTGCAGCGATTGCTTTGATTTCAAAATTGCCGGCAAACTGCTCCAAAATCATGTCAGAAACCGATGTCATCATACGACCGCCAAACTGTGCAAATTTACCGTTGACGATCACTTCGGCCTTGCCCAGCAAACTGGTCGTACCATCTGGCTCAGCCTGCAAGGTCGCTGTCAATTGCATGGATGCTGTAGAGCCACCTTTATCCGCACCCTTACCCATCATAACCAGTGAACGCATTGCTGCATCTACCGAAATGACTTCAATATCACCTGCAAATGCAGCAACAGCTGGCCCTACCTTGACCTTGACACTACCTTTATAGTTTTTATCGTCAATCTTTTCTGTAATGGCTGCACCTGGCATGCAGGTAGCAAGCTCGGTAATATCCGACAACACCCCCCAACAAGCATCTAGGGGGGCCTTGATAGGATAGCTTTTATCAAGCGTTACTTGCATTAGTGCATTCCTTTAGTGAGTCAATCCATGAGCCTTAAGCTCTTTCCAGATTTTGAATGCCGTGTGAGGCATTTCTAAATGAGTCACCCCTAGGTGAGCAAACGCATCGACCATGGCAGATGTAAAGGTTGGAATGCTACCTACGTGCGGAGACTCAGCCACACCTTTGGCACCAATCGGGTGATGCGGTGAAGGCGTCACAGTGAAATCGGTCTCCCAGTGCGGTGTCTCTACAGAAGTCGGTAGGAAATAATCCATCAGGCTATTGCCCTGAATATTGCCTTGCGCGTCAAAGGACAAGAGCTGGCCCATAGCAACCGCAAACCCTTCTGTCAGGCCACCATGAATCTGACCTTCAATGATCATTGGGTTAATTCTCGTACCGCAATCATCAAGTGCATAGAAGCGGCGAATCTTTGTTTCACCCGTGCCCTTATCGATATCAACCACGCAGAGGTAAGCACCAAACGGGAATGTGAAATTAGGCGGGTCGTAGTAATGAACTGCTTCCAAACCTGGCTCCATACCTGCTGGTGGCTTGTTGTAAGCGGCCCAGGCAATTTCCGTCATCGTCTTAAATTTTTCGGCATTCCCTTTGACTTTGAAACGATCGATTTCCCACTCAAGATCGTTCTCGCCCACTTCGAGTAAATGCGCAGCCAGTTTTTTTGCTTTGGCATGAATTTTTCGAGCCGCCATAGCAATTGCAGCACCCGCAACTGGTGTAGAACGCGAGCCATAAGTACCTAATCCATACGGCGCTGTGCTGGTGTCACCTTCTTCTACCTGAATCACTTCAGAGGGAATACCGAGTTCAGTGGCTATGATCTGAGCATAGGTCGTCTGATGTCCTTGGCCTTGAGTAATTGTCCCCATACGAGCGATTGCACTACCCGTAGGATGAACCCGAATTTCACAAGAGTCAAACATACCGACACCTAAGATATCGCATATCTTAGAAGGACCTGCACCGACAACTTCAGTAAAGGTAACGAGTCCAATACCCATCAATGTCGGACAATTGGGATCCGTCCGCTTTGTAGCTTGTTCGGCACGCAGGCCTTTGTAATCAACTGCGTTGAGTACTTTGTCGAGCGCCGTATCGTAATCACCTGAATCGTATTCAAAACCGAAGGCAGATGTGTACGGAAATTGTTCTTTACGGATGAAATTTTTCTTTCGAATTTCAGCCTTATCCATGTTGAGCTTTTGCGCAAGCACATCAACCATACGCTCAATCAGATACACGGCCTCAGTAACTCTGAATGAGCAACGATACGCAACGCCACCAGGAGCTTTATTGGTGTACACGCCCTCCACTGTGCAATGAGCCGCTGGTATGTCATACGAACCTGAACAGATATGAAACAAACCAGCAGGAAATTTAGTTGGATCCGCGCAGGCGTCAAACGCGCCATGATCAGCGATCACATGAGCGCGTAGACCAAGAATTTTACCTTCGGCAGTTGCCGCCAATTCACCCGTCATGTGATAGTCACGGGCAAAAGCAGTTGAAGATAGATTCTCAATGCGATCTTCAATCCATTTGACTGGACGACCAAGCACGATTGAAGACACGATCGCGCATACATATCCAGGATAGATACCTACCTTGTTACCAAAACCACCGCCGATATCTGGCGACACAATACGCACCTTTGATTCAGGAATTCCCGATAACATCGACACGACGGTACGCACAATGTGCGGCGCCTGGCTCGTGATGTACGTGGTTAATTCACCGCGAATCGGATCAAACGAAGCTACCGTACCGCAGGTTTCGAGTGGACAAGGATGAACACGCGGATAAAGTAATTTTTCTGATACGGTCACGGGAGCATTTTTAAATGCAGCATCAGTCGCTTCTTTGTCGCCTGCATCCCACGTAAAAATATGATTGTGGTGATAACGCTTACCGTGAGCACCCTCAGTCTTTCCAGCTAGGTCTTCTCGCAGCACAGGCGCATCTTTCTCAAGCGCCTTGAATGGATCAATCACCACAGGCAATTCTTCATATTCAACTTCAACCGCCTCAACACCGTCTGCAGCAATGTAGCGGTCTTCTGCGATAACGACTGCTACTTCCTGCATCTGAAAATGAACTTTTTCGTCTGCTAACACTGCGGCCACATCACCAGCCAGTGTGGGCATCCAATGCAATTTAAGTGGCTTTAAGTCGTCCGCTGTTAAGACGGCAATTACACCAGGAATAGCAAGTGCTTTTTCCTTATTGATTTTCTTAATGCGCGCATGTGCTAACGGAGAGCGCACGATATCCATGTGCAGCATTCCAGGTAGCTTGATGTCATCGACGTAATTACCCTTACCTTGAATAAAACGTGCATCTTCTTTGCGAAGGCGAGAATCGCCCATACCTTGCAGGGCAGCCTTGCGATCAGGTGCATTCATAGTAGTCTCCGAAATAATTGATTGAGCTTAGGCAGCGACGGGGTTTTTAGCATCTTCGCGCAGCTTGTTAGCTGCGTACTGAACTGCCTTAACAATATTTTGATAACCCGTGCAGCGGCATAGATTGCCTGACATGCCAACGCGGATTTCTTCTTCGGTAGGATTCGGATTGTCATGCAAAAAACGATAGGCACGCGTCAACATGCCCGGGGTACAGAAACCACACTGAAGTCCATGCTCTTTGTAAAAGCCTTCCTGAACTGCGTGCAGTACGCCGCCTTGGGCCAGTCCCTCAACAGTAATTACTTCACTGCCCTCACACTGCACAGCAAAACAAGTACACGATTTCACAGATTCACCGTCAATATCTACTGTGCACGCACCACAATGACTTGTTTCACACCCAATGTGAGCTCCTGTCAAATTCATTTTTTCTCTAAGAAAGTGAACTAAAAGAGTGCGTGACTCAACGGCTTCTTCTACTTTTTTACCGTTTACATTCATAGAAATAATTTTCTTACTCATAGCGTACCCCTTTAATTTTAATTATTAGCAGTGAGCCATAGCGGCAGTTATCGCACGACGCGTCATCTCACCTGCCATAGCTGTTTTATATTCAGCGTCTCCACGCAAATCTTCTGCTGGATCACAGATTGAACGAACACTCTCAGCCACTTGATCCAAAAGCGCAGGAGTAATCTCTTTGCCGACCATTAGCTCTTCTGCCGCACTCGCTCGCAAAGCAGTAGGAGCAACATTAGTCAGACCAATAGCAATATGAGTAACCTTACCTCCGGACATTTGCATTACGACTGCTGCCGCTGCAGTTGCCCAATCGCCCGTTTTTCGCTTGAGCTTGTGATAGGCATACCCAGTTTTTGGTGCGAAAGGTGATACTTCAATAGAAACTAGAATTTCGTCTTCGGCGAGAGCAGTCATATAAGTTCCATGAAAGAAATCGACTGCCTTAACTTTGCGCTGACCTTTCGGTCCCTGAAGGACGAATATCGCGTCAAGTGCCATTGCAATTGCAGGATGATCATTCGCAGGATCTCCATGAGCAATATCACCACCAATAGTGCCTCGGTTACGCACTTGGGGATCGGCGATCAATTTGGCCGCCTCTGGCAGTAACGGCACCTTCTTTAGCAATAACTCGGAAAACAAAACTTGGTTTTCAGTAGTCATTGCTCCGATCTTTATGACGCCGCCCTCTTCTTTAATTCCTCTTAATTCAGGAATTTTATTGAGATCTATTAGATTAGCTGGTTCAGCGAAGCGTAATTTCATCATCGGCAAAAGACTATGACCGCCTGCCAAAATTTTTGCTTCATCGCCAAATTTTGTAAGTAACTCTATAGCCTCGGAAACAGTTTTGGGGCAGTGGTAATCAAATGAAGGTGGAATCATCTTTGTCTCCTTATTTATTTTTTATAAATCTAATTTTTCCGAATATGACAGGCTATTGTTTTGCCTTAAATGAAAGTGCTATTTTCAAAACGAAAAACTAAGCAGAAGACATGTTCATAAGATAATAGAAATTATCAACGAATTTATTGCATGCAAGTTATGCTAGCATCAAATAATTGATATGCGCCTAATCTATATGAATGTGATTAAAAATACAGCTAATAATTTAGCTACATTGACGTTATTGATTTGCATAACTTTCTCGTTATGGCAAGTTCATGGTGTGGGTGCGGGCGATTTTGATTTGATTTTACTAACGCTGCTTGGCGTAGTATCTGGATGTGCGGCTCTTACGTGCCTGCGCCCTCAAAGGGTGGGATTGTCACCACCGAATGTCATGCTTTCATTAGGTATTGGGGGTATGTTGCTCGGCTTGTATGTGGACATGATTAGAGTACCCATCGCAACCCTTGAAAGTTTGTGTTTATCAAGTTCCCCATTTAGCTTAATGGAATCAATGCGTTTTCATATTAGCCTTTTTCCTAGCATGCATATTGCTATGGTTATCGGCGGAATAATGGCCATACCAACATTACGTTTATTGCGCCCAGAATGTAGAAGGCTATGTTCTATGCTCACGCAAAATATTCTCTGCTCAACTTGGATGCTAATTGGTATGACCTTTGGTGCTACAGCTTTTGTCCAATCAATTCGATCGATAAATGGAATGTCATTAGACAAAATGCTCGGAGGGATGTTTACTGGAATGGTCTGGGGTATGGTGATCAGTGTTGGTATATACAGATTATTTTTTATAACTAAAGACCGACTAGAATTCGAGTCAGCCTGAACTGAGTATTCAAATCACAAGTTAAAAATTTGTTCAGGTACATAACCTACTTAATCCTTCATTACTTGCTTTTTTTCTTTAACTAAAAATACTAGTAATTACAAAATACTTTCTAGATCTTCCTGGAGATAAAATGAGATACCTATCCGTTGTTTTATCAGTGTTCCTGCTCAACATAGCTTTCCCATCATTTGCTCAACAAAAAGATCAGCGTGGAGGAAATTGTGAGCAAACAAAGAGTCAGCACGAATATTTTTGTACTAAAAAAGGTGATCCAGCTAAAGACGACATAATGACCACTGCAAACATTGCTTGTAACAACGCAAAACGAAACATGGCAGCTGCTTGCGACGGCGTTAGTGAAAAGGATGCTGCCTATACCTTCGACAAAGATGGAAAGCCAATTGCCGCGCAATGAATCATTAATAGCGAAATTTACCCATTCAGATCTTCATTTTGTCAATCGGACTCGATGGCCAAACCAACTTTACATCCCACGCGAGAAGCCAGCGAAATCAGCATATTGAGACTAAATTTATCTGATTTTCCCGTTAATAAATCACTCACTCTACTTTGAGCGACACCTAAATGCTCAGCCGCTTGGGCTTGTGTCCATCCTTCATTCTGCACAACTTTTCGCACATGATTCATCAACTGAACGCGAAGCTCTATCACTTGTTTTTTCGCGTTATCAGTCACCTATCAGCTCCATAGCTAGCTCTCGAGGGTTATCGGTGCGTTTACTAACATCAAGCATTTCGATACCTAGCACTTGTCCTTGGGCATCGAAGTCAAGTACGACGCCTGGACGCACTTCTTCACTTTCCGCAACATCACCTGCACGCAGACGGATGTACATGGCATCTGCTTGCTAATCGCATTCAATTTTCATGTCGTCACTCCAAACTTTTGAAACTTGCTGGTTGCGATAACGGTGATCACCAACACAACCGTTTGCCCTTCACTAATGACGCGCAGCAACTGCTTTGAACCTGCCCGCTCAATGAATCCCCTAGATTCAACCCGTCCATGAATTGCCGCGATTCTTTGAGTAGGATTTGCTGACGTAGCTTCAACCTCATTGCGGCTGATGCCTCACTCATGCATACGTGCCGGTGCATGCTTGGTATGAGCTTGCCCCTGAATCACGAATCCCTTAACGGATACGATTAAGCAGAACGTCTTTCTTGTTCTGCAAGCCAGTTT
>CAINAY010000289.1 GCA_903846425.1 uncultured Noviherbaspirillum sp. | reverse complement strand
GGCACCCAAATCCGCTAAATTTTGCGTAGACCACGGACCCGCCAGCACGCGCGAGAGATCGACAACGTTTATGTCATCCAGCGCGCCGGCCATAGTAAGACTTAGAAAAAAGCCTGAATGCCGGTCTGGGCGCGACCCAGTATCAGCGCATGAATATCATGCGTGCCTTCGTAGGTATTCACCACTTCAAGATTGACTACGTGACGAATAACGCCATACTCATCGCTGATCCCGTTACCACCCAACATATCGCGCGCCATACGAGCAATATCCAACGCCTTGCCGCATGAATTGCGTTTCATGATGGAAGTGATTTCAACCGCTGCCGTACCTTCATCGCGCATACGACCTAGCCTCAAACATCCCTGCAATGACAGCGCAATGTCTGTTTGCATGTCGGCTAATTTTTTTTGTATGAGTTGATTCGCGGCTAATGGACGACCAAATTGTTTACGTTCGAGTGTGTAGGTACGCGCTGTATGCCAACAAAACTCGGCTGCTCCCATCGCACCCCATGAAATACCAAAGCGTGCTGCGTCCAAACAGGTAAACGGACCTTTTAATCCACGGATTTCTGGGAACGCATTTTCTTCTGGAACGAACACTTGATCCATCACGATTTCACCGGTAGTGGATGCGCGCAAACCGACCTTGCCGTGAATCGCCGGTGTCGAGAGACCCTTCCATCCTTTTTCAAGAATGAAGCCGCGAATTTTTCCCTCGTCGTCTTTCGCCCACACGACAAATACCTGAGCTAACGGGCTATTACTAATCCACATTTTTGAACCGGACAAGCTATAGCCACCATCCACTTTTTTCGCACGCGACTCCATGCCGCCGGGATCGGAGCCATGATCCGGCTCAGTCAAACCAAAGCAACCTATCCACTCACCCGTAGCGAGCTTAGGCAAATATTTTTGTTTCTGCGCTTCGGTTCCAAATTCATAAATAGGTAGCATCACCAACGAGCTTTGCACACTCATCATCGAGCGAAAGCCAGAATCAACGCGTTCAATCTCACGTGCGATGAGTCCGTAGCTAACGTAATTTAATCCAGCGCCACCGTACTCAGCGGGGATAGTGGCTCCTAACATTCCCAGCTCACCCATCTCACGAAAAATGGAAGGATCAGTACGCTCGTTACGAAATGCTTCGAGTACACGAGGCGTCAGCTTTTCTTGTGCATACACAGCCGCGGCATCGCGCACCATGCGCTCTTCTTCTGTTAATTGCTGATCGAGTAAGAATGGATCTTCCCAATGAAAACTTGCTTTGCTCATGTCGTTAACGTGTTTGTTTGAATCTCAGTTTTTATAGGGGTACGTGAGTAAATCAGACCTCAACGTATCCGCGCCGCTAATTCACCAATGATGCCGCGTCTAAAGGCAAGCACGCACATGATGAAAATAAATCCCGTCACCATCGTGACCGATTCACCGATGGTGTTAAACCATTCTATGTGAGTGATCGTCGCCAGCCAGGTACCAAAATCACCGAGTTTATTTTCCAACGCAATGATGATGATGGCGCCGACCACTGGCCCCAGCAAGGTTCCCATACCACCAACTAACGTCATCAACACCACCAGACCCGACATTGACCAATGCACATCCGTTAAGGTACCAAAACCCAAAACAACCGCTTTGGTTGAGCCCGCTAATCCAGCCAACGCAGCCGACAACACAAAGGCGAGCAACTTGTAGCGATCTGTGTCGTAGCCCAGTGAGATAGCACGCGGCTCATTCTCTTTTACTGCCTTTAGCACCTGACCAAACGGCGAATGAATGATACGAACTATCAGCAAGAAAGAGGCAATCACTATGCCCAACACCACGTAGTACATGGTCAGATCATTTTTCAGATCGATACTACCTAACAACGTACCTCTGGGTATCGACTGCAAACCATCTTCACCGCCGGTAAACGGTGCTTGTAGAAATACGAAGAACAGCATCTGTGACAGCGCCATGGTAATCATGGTGAAGTAAATACCTTGTCGACGAATCGCTAACTTACCTACTACTAGGCCCATCAGGGCAGCAAAGACAACGCCCAACAAAAGGCCTAACTCCGTCGGAACACCCCAAACTTTCAATGCATGGCCAGCGATATACGAGGCACCACCAAAAAATGCGGCATGACCAAACGACAGCAGACCTGTAAAGCCAATCAATAAATTAAATGCGCACGCGAACAACGCGAAGCACAAAATTTTCATCAGCAGCACCGGATACAAAAACATAGGTGCAGCCAGAGCGCCAATTAGTACAGCTACGTAACCGATTTTTTTCAACATGGCAGCGACTCCTTATTTCTCGCGGCCAAACAGGCCAGCGGGGC
>CAINAY010000288.1 GCA_903846425.1 uncultured Noviherbaspirillum sp. | reverse complement strand
CGTTTAGTTATAGCGTGTTCACGTTGATGCTTCCCATCCGAACTTTGGGCAATGCCGCTTTTTCAAATGGCGTGTGTTCTCGTAATCGAGTTAATTTGCTGTCGTTTCATGATCGTGATCACGGCGATGGAGCGACACCGTTGTTGACATGGATAGATCAGGTTTTGAAGTCAGAAAACATTCACGATGCGGATGGAGAAATCTGGCTGCAGGCTTTTCCTCGTGTGCTCGGCTATGTATTTAATCCCGTCTCGTTCTGGTTTTGTCATCGCACTGACGGCGCGTTGCGCGCGATTGTTTGCGAAGTCAACAATACGTTTGGCGAGCGCCACTTCTATCTGCTCGACACCGGATCCGCAATGCCATGGGGCTTACAACTCACATCGAAAAAAGTCTTTCATGTGTCGCCCTTCTGCGCAGTCGAAGGCAGCTACCGCTTTCGCTTTATGCGCACCATAAAAAAAGTTAACAATATAGATAAGGAATGTGTCGTCGCTCGTATTGATTATCACGATAATCAAGGCCCGCTGCTACTCACTAGCATCTCCGGACGTTTAGAACCACTCACTACGCGCAGCGCAGCAAACGCTTTTTTTCGTCATCCACTGATGACCATAGGGGTAATTGCCCGCATTCACTGGCAAGCGCTTAAACTATTTACTAAGCGTGTACCGTTTTTTCGCAAACCACTTCCACCACCGACGCCATTAAGCCGATGAACAAGCCCTCGTCTACCTCCATCAGTTTCAAGGAAGGCATGTCAGAAAATCCTGCCATGCATTCCAAAGTACCCGCACAGGTTCAACTACTGCTGCGTATGCTGTCACGACTTGAGCATGGCAGCTTGAAGCTGGAATGCCCCGATGGAAAGCTACTGAAATTCGGCAATGAAGACCCAACAGTGACTTTGTCGCTGAATAGTTGGGAACCCTTTCTGGCCGCCATACGTTCAGGCGATATTGGTTTTGCTGAAAGCTATCTGCAAGGTGAGTGGCAAACAGACAATCTCGCAAAATTGATTGAGCTATTCATCCACAATCGCAACGCACTTGAATCAGCGATCTACGGAAGTTGGTGGGGCAGCCTGCTATATCGAGTCAAACATCTTTTTAATCGTAATTCGCGTGCTGGTAGTCGGCGCAATATTCATGCGCATTACGATATCGGGAATAGCTTTTATACCTTGTGGCTTGATCCATCGATGACGTATTCCAGCGCCTTATTTGCGCAACCAGAATTCACCCTGCAACAAGCACAACACGCAAAATACGAACGTATATTTTCTGAAATTAATGTGGGTGCCGGTAGTCGTGTTCTCGAAATTGGTTGTGGCTGGGGTGGCTTTGCCGAACTCGCCGCCAAAAAAGGGGCGCACGTCACCGGGCTGACCCTATCCACCGAACAGCTTGCCTTCGCAGAAAAACGTTTACACGATGCCGGAGTGAGTGAACGAATAGAATTACGACTGCAAGACTATCGCGATACCGACTGTGAATTCGATGGTATCGCTTCGATTGAAATGTTTGAAGCCGTCGGTGAAGAATACTGGGATAGCTACTTCGCCTGCATCGCAAAAAATCTCAAAACAGGTGGGCGAGCCTGTGTTCAAACAATCACGATAGCCGATGATTTATTCGATCGCTATCGCAAAGGGACTGATTTTATTCAACAGTATATTTTTCCCGGTGGGATGCTGCCCTCTCCATCAATTTTTAGAGCGCATGCGCAACGTCATGGCTTAAGCGTAGTGAATGAATTAGCCTTTGGCTTGGACTATGCCCGCACCTTACGTTTATGGGATCAGGCATTCGAGGAAGCCTTACCCGCTGTTCAAGCACAAGGATTTGATGAACGATTCATTCGCACTTGGAAGTTCTATCTTGCCTACTGTGAAGCGGGCTTCCGTGCAGGCAGCATCGATCTGTTTCAATTTACTTTACAAAAAAATTAAGCATCCGCATGACGCATGACACCCGCGTCAATCACACTCAGGCGCCTGATCTATCAGGCAAAGCACTGGTGAGTTATGGCTTGTTTGGCTTACCCCTCGCCATGGTGGCCATGCCTGTGTACGTGCAAGCACCGGCACTGTATGCGGGCAGCTTTGGTTTATCGCTCACCTTAGTCGGTACGATTTTATTGGTCGCGCGGTTGTTGGATGCGTTTTCAGATCCGTTGCTTGGCCATTGGATGGACCGATCTTCTGCAACGCGCGGTTATGCCGGTTTTGTGTTGATGTCATTGCCCTTACTTGTCACGGGCTACCTTGCGCTATTTCATCCACCTGCCACTATCGCTAATGATATTGCCACATTGAGTGCGTGGTTTGCTGGCAGCTTGGGTTTGGTATATCTGGGATTTAGCTTAGCCACGATTGCTCACAATAGCTGGGGCGCGAGTCTGACTCAGCTGCGTGGCGAGCGTGCGCGTCTGACTGCATTTCGTGAGGGCTTTGGTTTAGTGGGCGTAATGATCGCCGCCGCTGTACCTGCACTCGCGGGTATGAATGCGTTATCAATAACTTTTGTTATCGCACTCTCCATCACCGCGTGGGTACTCATTCGACACGCGCCACGCATGCACGCAAGCTCAACGGTCAATGAGAATTGGCGCGCTCTTATTGTGCCGTTGCAAAGTACAAAATTTCGTTGGTTGCTTGGCGTGTTTGCGATTAGCGGTATTGCCGCCGCCATACCTGCTACTTTATTTTTATTTTTTGCGACTGACCGTCTGCTGCTTGCACAATATGCCGGCTTGTTCTTGGTTATTTATTTTGCCGCTGCCGCCCTTGCCCTTCCTCTGTGGGCGATGTTAAGTAAACGCATAGGTGAAGCGCGCGCATGGTTATTCTCTATGCTGCTTTCAGTGATTGTATTTGTATGGGCATGGCAGCTTGCCGCAGGTGCCTTGTATTCATTTGCAGTAATTTGTATTTTTTCCGGAGCAGCGTTGGGAGCGGACCTCGCTTTGCCACCGGCCTTGTTGGCTGGCGTGATTAGCTCTGCGGGACATAGCGGGCAGCGTGAAGGCGCCTACTTCGGCCTCTGGAATTGGATGACGAAAATGAATCTCGCGCTTGCTGCAGGTATCGCCTTGCCATTACTTGATTATCTAGGCTACACGCCGGGGCGCGCGACCGAACCGGGCTTAACAGCACTTGGCATCACCTATGCTTTACTCCCTTGCGCATTAAAATTGACTGCTGCTGCACTTTTGTGGCGTGCACCATTAAGAGAAGTGTAATGAGTATGAAATACCACCTTGAGAGGATGAACACGCATGATCAACCTTTGGATGCGAACAGTACTTCTCTGTATCGCGGCACTACTAACTAGTTGTGGAACCACTATGACGCCTTCGGAATACGCCTCAGAAAACCCTAAGCTTGATCTTCAGACGTATTTCAATGGAACCGTTGATGCTTGGGGCATGTTTCAAGATCGATCGGGCAAAGTCATCAAACGTTTTAAGGTGGTGATTCATTGCAGCTGGCAAGGCAATACCGGCACATTGGATGAAGACTTCACTTACTCCGACGGCACAACCCAAAAGCGCATTTGGACGTTGAAGAAAATGGCCGATGGCAAATATATCGGCACCGCTGATGATGTAGTCGGTGAAGCCAGTGGACAAGTAGGCGGCAATGCATTGAACTGGAAATATGTTTTAGCTTTACCAGTTGATGGAAAAATTTATAACGTAAATTTTGATGACTGGATGTATTTGATGGATGATCAAGTCATGCTCAATCGTGCTGTGATGAGCAAATTTGGATTTCGCTTAGGTGAAGTGACCCTATCCTTTCACAAGAGGCCGCAGTAATGACACAAACAGCGCCGAACTCGCCCTTTGTTGATAGCGGCGGCGCGATGAATCCGCGCATACGTAGTTGGAAAGGTGCGCGCGTCTGGTTAATCGGCGCTTCAACGGGCATCGGCGCTGCAACTGCTAGCCTGCTACTTAGTAAAGGTGCGCAGGTTGCTTTATCGGCCCGCAATGTCTCGGCGTTGCAAGCATTGGCTGAAAATAATTCGCAAGCGCTGGTGCTGCCTTTAGATATTACCCAACATGCAGATG
>CAINAY010000287.1 GCA_903846425.1 uncultured Noviherbaspirillum sp. | reverse complement strand
GTTGGAGCAAGTCGCCAATGAAGTGCTGGATGCGGCGGGAATGCAGGCATCGCAAGTTGATTGGTTGATTCCACATCAAGCGAATATTCGTATCATGCAGGGCACAGCAAAAAAATTAGGTCTTCCACTAGAAAAAATGGTCGTGACAGTTGATCGTCACGGCAATACGTCTGCTGCATCCATACCGTTGGCCCTTGATGAAGCTATGCGTGACGGTCGTATTCATACTGGCCAACACATACTGATGGAAGGTGTGGGTGGCGGCTTTACTTGGGGCGCTGTGTTAGTTCGCGTCTGATAGAAAATTCTGATTTTCACTACCCTATGAAAAAAATAGCTTTTGTATTTCCTGGTCAAGGCTCGCAAGCCATTGGCATGCTGAATGGTTTTGCAGGTAATGCTGTCGTCGCTGAAACGATTGCCGAAGCGTCACAGGCCTTAGGTTTTGATTTAGGTAAATTAATTGTAGAAGGTCCGAAAGAAGAACTCGATCTGACGACGAATACACAGCCAGTGATGTTAGCTTCAGCAGTCGCGTTTTATCGCGCGTGGATGGCAGCTGGTGGCAAATTGGCTGACGTTGTTGCTGGCCATAGCTTGGGTGAATATTCAGCGTTGGTTGCGGCTGGAGTGATTCAATTTAAAGATGCTGTGCCACTCGTGCGCTTTCGCGCGCAAGCTATGCAAGAGGCTGTGCCGGTAGGTCAGGGCGGAATGGCCGCTATTCTTGGATTGTCGGATGATGATGTGCGTGCTGCCTGTCTCGAGGCCGCGCAGGGTGAGGTGGTCGAGCCAGTTAACTTTAACGCTCCTGCACAAGTCGTTATCGCTGGTCACAAGTCGGCAGTTGAACGTGCATGCGAAGTAGCAAAAGCTAAAGGAGCAAAACGTGCCTTGCCTTTGCCAGTCTCTGCGCCATTTCATTCGTCGCTTTTGAAACCGGCTTCAGACCGTCTGCGTGACTATCTGCAAGGCGTTGCATTTACAGCGCCCGCTGTTCCTCTTATTAACAATGTGGATGTGGCAGTGGTGACAGATGCGGCGGCAATTAAAGATGCGCTTGTTCGTCAAGCGGCCAGCCCTGTGCGCTGGGTAGAAACAGTACAAACAATGGCATCACTAGGTGTTGGGCACGTCATTGAATGCGGCCCCGGCAAAGTACTTTCCGGATTGGTTAAACGCATCAATGGTGAACTCGCTACCGATGCCATTAACGATCAAGCATCAATGGACGCGCTTTTGGAGACAATGGGATCATGAACAAATCGGTGGGGCTAGATAAACAAGTGGCATTAGTTACGGGTGCATCGCGTGGCATTGGCCGCGCTATTGCAATGGAACTCGCACGCCGTGGTGCAACGGTGATTGGTACAGCGACATCGGAGTCAGGTGCGATGGCTATCACTGAGTACTTGTCGCAAGCAGGTGCCGGTCGTGGCGTTGTACTTAATGTGAACGACGCTTCTCAATCGAATGAATTGGTCGATGCTATTAGCAAAGAGTTTGGCAGCCTATCTATATTAGTGAATAACGCTGGTATCACGCATGACCAGCTTGCCATGCGCATGAAAGATGAAGAGTGGGATACCGTTATCGCCACCAATCTAACGGCTGTGGGTCGTTTATCGCGCGCGGTGTTGAGAGGAATGATGAAAGCCAAGCATGGCCGCATTATCAACATCACCTCTGTCGTTGGTTCTGCGGGTAATGCAGGACAAATTAACTATGCCGCTTCCAAAGCAGGTGTTGCCGGCATGAGTCGTGCCTTAGCGCGTGAGGTAGGAAGTAGAAATATCACCATTAATTGCGTTGCTCCTGGGTTTATTGATACCGATATGACCAAAGCGCTAAACGAACAACAAGTTGCCGCACTATTGCAGCAAATACCTGCCGGCCGCTTTGGTATGCCTGAAGATATAGCAGCCGCTGTAGCATTTTTAGCATCGCCTGAGGCGGGATATGTCACGGGTACAACGCTGCATGTTAATGGCGGCATGTATATGAGTGGCGGATAATCCAAGTAATTACCGACTTTTGCTCTATTTTTAGCGCATTATTTTGTTAATAAAAGCAAAAGTCAAAAACTGAGTTCCATCGCGCAAACCTGATAAAATGCGCGCACTTTACGAAACCTGTCCTTTGGAGGAGCAAGATGTCTGACATCGAATCCCGCGTTAAAAAAATAGTTGCTGAGCAACTTGGTGTTGCTGAAGCTGATATCAAGAACGAATCATCGTTCGTTGATGACCTCGGTGCAGATTCGCTCGATACCGTCGAATTGGTCATGGCACTCGAAGACGAATTCGAAATGGAAATCCCTGACGAGCAAGCTGAAAAGATTACGACGGTCCAACAGGCCATCGATTACGCCACGGCACACGTCAAGACTTAATTTCTACGCAGCGAGCAATTTGTTAGTTTTCAGGAGCATGGTTTGAGTCGCTCAAAGCAACGTCGTGTGGTCGTCACTGGACTTGGATGCGTTTCTCCGATTGGTAACTCTGTTACTGATTCTTGGGATGCCTTATTGGCTGGCAGATCGGGTATTGCCACCATCACACGTTTCGATGCAAGTCCCTTCTCTACGCATTTTGCTGGTGAAGTCAAAGGCTTCAATGTCGAGGATTACATGCCCGGCAAAGAAGCTCGCCATATGGATACCTTTATCCATTACGGCATGGCCGCTGGTATGCAAGCGATGCAAGACAGCGGGCTTCAAGTCACCGAGGAAAATGCTGAGCGCATAGGCGTGATCGTTGGCTCTGGTATCGGTGGTCTGCCAATGATTGAGCAGACACACACTGAGTTGACCAACCGCGGTCCGCGCCGTATTAGCCCCTTCTTTGTTCCAGCCTCGATCATCAACATGATCTCGGGTCATCTGTCGATCAAGTACGGATTAAAAGGTCCGAACATTGCGATTGTCACCGCTTGTACTACCGGTCTGCATTGCATAGGTGAAGCCGGCCGCATGATTGAATACGGTGATGCCGATGTCATTATTGCGGGTGGAGCGGAATCAACGATTTCTCCATTGGGCTTAGGTGGTTTTGCTTCAGCTCGCGCACTGTCTTCGCGTAACGATGATCCAGCAACCGCATCGCGTCCGTGGGATAAAGATCGTGATGGTTTTGTACTGGGTGAAGGCGCTGGCGTTATGGTGCTGGAAGAGTACGAGCATGCCAAGGCGCGTGGCGCAAAAATTTATGCTGAGTTGCTCGGCTTTGGTATGAGTGCCGATGCTCACCATATGACCGCACCGTTGGAAGACGGCGATGGTGCAAGACGCTGTATGGTAGCGGCGATGCGCAATGCTGGTGTGAATGCAGATCAGGTTGATTATGTGAATGCGCACGGCACATCGACGCCGCTAGGCGATGTCGCTGAAACAGTCG
>CAINAY010000286.1 GCA_903846425.1 uncultured Noviherbaspirillum sp. | reverse complement strand
CACGCTGAACCAAGATCCAGGGCTTAACGACCACGACCCATAACAAGGCATCGTTCTTCATCCATTCGGTCGCTTGATCATCGCTGGTCTTGTGCATCAAGCCGGCATCCATCCAGCGCTGCACGCTTGGTTTGTCATCGGCTGCGATACGCGCACCGACATCAACCAAATCGAGTTCGGGCGCGATGCTAATGACGGTGCCGCTGGCGAAAAATCGTTCGAGTTCGCTCCAGCGCATTTGCGCGGTTTGTTCGTTGAGTTCGCTTCTCAGTGAAGCAAGGATTTTTTCGTGAGTCATGGGCGGCTCAGAATGTGGTCTTAGGGCTTAATAATGCGGTGGTTTTTCATGTGGCAGCATAGCGTCTGACTCACGCGCCCGCAAATCACCTATGCGTTTTGCTAGTGCTTTGCAAAGATTATCTAGCTCATCAATCTGTTTTTGCTGTTGATAGACCGTTTTATTGAGCACCTCGAGCAAATACTCTTGATGAGCGATCTTGCTTTCGAGAGCTATCAAATGTTCGTCTATGTTCATGGTGTTTTCGATGAGGGTTTTACGAGGGCGCGCCCATTTTGCGACACGCATCAGAACAATAGCGTACCTGCTCCCAATTTAAAGCCCATTTTTTTCGCCAGGTAAACGGACGCTTGCAAGCTTCGCATTGTTTAACAGGCAAATTATGTGGATTACGAAACGACTTCGCTGTGTGAGTATTCATACGAGTATTCATGCGTGAATGATCAAACGGCGGCTAGCTTAAAAACTGCATGCCGCATTGGTTTATGCTGCCTTCGGTTTTTGCAGCAGGGCTTTTAAATTCGCGAGTCGGTCTTGCGGAGTCACGGCTTCTTCCTGATCGGGCAATGCATCGCCCTCTTCGAGTCGCATCTCTTTAATAAAGCGCGAGGGTTCGCAGACTATGTTTTCACGCACGCGCTTACGTTTTTTACACCAAGTCAGCGTTAAGCTGCGCTGCGCACGCGTGATACCCACATACATTAAGCGCCGCTCTTCTTCTATGCGCTGAGCGAATACTTCAGCAGGCGCATCGGGATCGCCTTTATGCGGCAAGATGCCCTCTTCTACGCCAACCATAAAAACGTGACCAAACTCTAAGCCTTTTGCTGCATGCAAGGTAGACATGCGAACGGCATCGGGATCTTGATCGCGGCCTTCGAGCATGCTCATCAGCGCGACCATCTGCGTTAATTCGAGCAGTGATTTTTCACCGTCGGCACCTTCTCGACCGCCATTACCTTTTTCTTTTAACCAGCCAATGAAATCAAGCACGTTCTGCCATTTTTCCTGTGCTTGTCTGTCATCAAAGGCACCATACAAATACGGCTCGTAGTCGATGGCTTTCATCATATCGTCGAGCACGGCGGCGGCATTTTCACCGGTGACAGCCGGACCCACGCGCGCAGCACGTGATTCGAGTTGATTGATGAATTCGCAAAATTCACGCAAAGGAAATAACTGCCGCTCACTCAAGCGCGCTTCGATGCCGCCTTTGAACACGGCTTCAAATAATGAACATTGCCATTGCCCTGAAAATTCTCCTAAGGCTTCTAGCGTTGCCTGACCAATGCCGCGACGGGGTGTGGTGGCTGCTCGTATGAATGCAGGGTCATCATCGGCGTTGGCAATCAAGCGCAAATAACTCACGATGTCTTTGATTTCTGCGCGCTCAAAAAAACTCTGCCCGCCCGACATCACGTAAGGTATGCGTTCGCGTCGTAAGGCTTTTTCTATGCTGCGAGATTGATGATTGCCGCGATACAGAATGGCGTAGTCAGAAAATTTCGCGCGCCGCTCAAATTTATGTGCAGATAACATCATGGCGACTTGATCGGCTTCGGCTTCATCATCTTCCATCGCGAGTACTTTGACGGGATCGCCAGCGCCATGCTCAGACCACAGCGCTTTTTCAAATAACTTAGGATTATTTCCGATGACGGCATTCGCGGCCTGCAAGATGCGTGTACTTGAACGGTAATTTTGTTCGAGCTTGATGAGTTTTAAATCCGGAAAATCGGTTTGCAATGTGCGCAGGTTTTCCATACTCGCGCCACGCCACGCATAAATCGCCTGATCATCATCACCCACCGCGGTGAACATAGGTTTTTTGCCGGGGCCGGTGACTAGTAGCTTCACCATTTCGTACTGGCAGGTGTTGGTGTCTTGGTATTCGTCGAGCAGCAGGTAGCGCAGCTTGCGTTGCCAGCGATCGCGCGCGGCTTCATCGGTGCGAAACAATTCAACGGGCAAACGTATCAAATCGTCAAAATCAACGGCTTGATAACTAGTGAGCGTAGCGACGTAGTTTCGATATAAGCGTGCGGCTTGGGCTTCGTTTTCATCTTTAGCGATATTTAACGCTTGCTCGGGTGTGAGTAAGGCGTTCTTCCATAATGAAATCGCTTGCTGCAATTTGCGTATCAGCGCTTTGTCAGTGGTGGCTGAAAGATCTTGTATGACGGAATAACAATCATTGCTATCCATGATGGAAAAGCGATCTTTCAATTTCAAACTTGCCGCTTCACGCCGCAATATGTGTACGCCCAGCGAGTGAAAGGTGGAGACGGTTAATTGTTTTGCGTGGCCCGGCTCATGCAGTAGCTTAGCGACGCGCTCACGCATTTCGAGGGCCGCTTTATTGGTAAAGGTAAGCGCAGCGATGTTTTTTGCTTCGTAGCCGCACGATTG
>CAINAY010000285.1 GCA_903846425.1 uncultured Noviherbaspirillum sp. | reverse complement strand
GGCTGCAAATTCTTCTACATAGATTTTCCAATTGCTCCTGCATTCAATATAACCTCCGAGCGCGAGCACTGATGGAAATGCTGGATGCGCATGCCATCGTCGCGCCAGATGATGTTTTTTCGGCCAGGGATTGGGATAGAGCAGGTAGTGGTGCGAAGGGTAAATCGCAGCATCGCGTAGCAATCGCCAGAAATCAACGACATCAGCACGCACTGTGATGAAATTGTTGGGTGCATCTGAAGGCCATTCCACCTGACGCGATAATCTATCGGATGATTGATCGATACCGATCACAAAATGATCGGGATGCAGGGTGGCGAGTCGCCGAGTGGATAAACCCACACCACATCCGGCATCAATGATGATGTGTGAGTTATTAGTGTTTCGCCATGCGCCTAACGCAGTGTTAAATGCCAGACGACTACTCGGTGCGATGGGTTTAAGATAATCAGACGCTGCACGACGCTGAATCAGGTCGTGCAGCTGATCATGAATGCCCGTTTGATTACTAGTGATGAAACGAGAATTACGCTGCATTCACGTGCGGGCTATCGTTTGTTTAACGCTTAGTGCAGTACGACAGGTTGGGCCATGAGCGAGCCATAGCTATCCAAAAATTCATCAAACTCTTCCATGCTAGGCGCAGTAGCGATCAACTCGCGCACATGTTGTCTGAAGGTTTCGGCGAGTGGGCCGGCGATAAAGATTTCGCGTTGCGCTGGCTTGTCGAGAATTTCATAACCACCGAAGCGCATAGCTTCTTGTTCTGACTCGGCACCAAACTCAAGCACGCTGTACTGCTCGCTGTTATAGATCAGGTTCATGCTGGCTCCTTGGAGTAAGTGCTATATGATCCAAAATGGTGCTGTAACGTGATTTTTCAAGAGTTACAGCAATTCGCATGCCAAAATTAATTTACAGCCTCACAGTTAAGATCAAAACCTAAGTCCAGCCTACCCGAATATTGATCTTCCTGCAAAAAATCTCTAATCGCTGTTAGATGCAGAGGATTTGCCAAACTTAAAAATACCAAATCAGGTTTTTCTTTGAGAGCACGATTGAGCATCACCCGCATCGTTAAGTTACCGCTACAGCAAGGGCAACCAGGCGCCATGCGTACGACTTTGATTGTGGCCAGAGAGTCTAACGCTGCGTTACCTACGGCGCCGCCTTCTAGCAAGGCCATGGTGAAAAGGGTTGGATTAATCTGAGTTTTAATCGCGTGCTCGCGCATACTCTGATTGGCTCCGTAGACTAAACGCAGAGTGGTCATCAGGTTTTCTTTGATGCCTTGATTGATTCCACGCCCAGTTGCTTAAGCTTGCGATACAGATGGGTGCGCTCTAGCCCAGTACGTTCGGCTACCCGTGTCATGCTGCCGCCTTCGCGTTTCAGATGATGCTCAAAGTACGCGCGTTCAAAGGCATCGCGAGCTTCACGCAGAGGCAGTTCAAAGGAAACGCGGAATTCAGTATCAGGCGGCAAATACTGATTACCCGTGGCCATCGTGGGAGAGTAAGAATGACCATTAAAAGAATGTGGCGTCGCAGGGATTGCAGTTTTATCGGGTATCGCATTCGAACGGCCATTGGCTGTGACCATGGTTCCGCGTGCGGATTCGGGCGCGCTCGACAATCCTTGCTGCACAGTTCGCAGAAGCTTTTGCAGTGAGATAGGCTTTTCAAGAAAATTAATCGCGCCAATTCGGGTTGCTTCGACGGCTGTATCAATGGTGGCATGACCCGACATCATAATCACGGGCATGGTCAGTAAGCCATCACGTTGCCACTCCTTAAGGAGCGTGACGCCATCAATATCAGGCATCCATATATCTAGAAGAACTAGGTCAGGTGAGCTCGAGAGTCGCAGGTCGCGCGCCTGATTAGCATCTTCAGCCGTGGTTACGACGTGACCCTCGTCACCCAGTATTTCCGAGAGCAATTCCCGGATACCCATTTCATCATCAACTACCAGAATGTTCGCCATTGCCGCCTCTTTTTCTCAATCCGATGGACTCGTACGGAAATTGTATTTTTTGCAATTAATAATGTCAAATAATTAAATACTTGCGAGCTTAAGTAAAAGGATGGAAACCCGAGCTCCCAGCCCATCTTTACGGTTTTGCAGCTCAATCCGGCCACCATGTTCTTCCACAATTTTCTTGACCACAGGCAATCCTAAGCCCGTACCACGGGGTTTTGAGGTCACATATGGCTCAAACGCTCTGGCCATGACTTTGGAATCAAACCCTGGGCCGTTATCTGTAATGCTTAAACTAACAGCGATGCGGGTAGCGCCATCGGCATCGCTGTAGCGTATTGACTCGGTATGCACATCAATCTGCGGCGCACGTTCGCCATTTAATTCGCTGGTGGCGTCCTGCGCGTTTTGTAATAAGTTGTGCACCACTTGTCGCAGCTGGGTTGCATCACCCATGATCTTGGGCAGATCGTTTTCTAAGTGTGTAGTTAATTGCTCGTTGCTACGCAGACCACCATATAGATCAAGAATCTCCGTAATCAAGTGATTCAGTTCTAAGGGCTTAAGAACAGGAGGCGGTGTTTTTGCATAATCGCGAAAATTGTCGACCATCTGCTGCATAGCGACGACTTGATTCACTATCGTATTTGTACCTCGTTCAAGTAGAGCGGCATCATCTCCGCTGAGCTTGGTTTGAAGTTTCATCATGAGTCGTTCAGCAGATAGTTGAATCGGCGTCAGTGGATTTTTAATTTCATGGGCGAGACGCCTTGCTACTTCGGCCCACGCGGTTGAGCGCTGCCCTGAAATCAGATCAGAAATATCATCAAACACCACCACATGACCGAGACCTGTTCCGACAGGTAGTCGTGCGCCGCGCGCTAGTAACGTGATTTCTGTATCAACTTTTTGTCCGATTAGTCGACGCGGAATTTCGATTTGCTGCTGCCACTGCTGTATCAGCGGATCGCCATCACTCATCGCAGCGTGAGCACTTTGCCCTGAAAAGGCTTCAACGATAGGTGCGCTAAACGCTGCGAGGGTGTCAATGCTGGCGAATGAAAGACCGAGATAGGGCCATAAATTTTGATACAGAATTTTTTCAGCCGATGCATTGAAGGTGACTAGTCGTAATTGATCATCCAACACCATCACGCCGGCTGACATATTGGCCAACACTGATTCTAGATAGGCCTTGGCATCTTCAACTTCTTTGCGATTACGTTCTACGGACTCGCGTGCGTCAGCCAGCTGAGATGTCATGATGTTGAATGATTTAGTCAGCGTGCCGAGTTCATCGGAGCTAGCTGCGATTGGTCGTGGCGAAAGATCGCCCTCTGCAACGGCCTTCGTTCCTTCCGCTAGTAGCAGTAGAGGTTGTGCTAAATCAGTTGCTAAAAGAAATGCGCTCACCATCGCTGCAAAAATGGCTAATAGCAGAGTGAGTGTGAGAGTAATCAGATAAAAATTGCGTAAGCCGGCGCGTGCTAAGGATCGTTCTTGATATTCGCCATACGCGATGCGTAAAGCTTCTGCGTTTGCACTCAATTGTTCAGGTACGGCTTGCGTGACTTGCAGATAGCGCGGCTGGCTGCTCAATGACATCAATGAGCCATCACCACGAATCGTGACCAACACGCGAAGTCGCAGGCCGCCTTTCGCAGTCGTTGATGGAGAGTTGGTTTCACCATCAGTAGCGCTAGTAAGACCTTCACTGCCCCCTTCGATTAATCCATACCCGCCCATCGATTTGGCGCGCGAAATCATCGCAGCCGTCGGCATATCAGGCACGAGGTTAGACAAAGCGCTGCTGGTGCTGGCGACTAATTGGCCCGTGCCAGAAACAACTATCGCTTCATTTAATTGATTTCGTTCAATGGAGCGTGCTAGCTGCGCAGCCAACATGGCGTCAGGCATTTCAGAAAGTTCGGATGCAACGGCGCGTGCTTTTAAACGTAAATCTTTAAGTGATGCATCGAGTGCGCTGCGGCCTAGCGTTAAGCCGGACTCAAGAGCGGTTTCAACTTTCACGTTAAACCATGATTCAATGGATCGCGACACAAATTGCACCGAAACCAAATAAATAACCAAGCCAGGTAAAACACCTATCAGGGTAAACATCAACACTAAGCGCGTCATCAAGCGCGAGCCAAAACGTTTGCGGCGATAGCGACTAATTAAACGAGCCAGCAAAAATAGCACCAACACAAACAGTGCTGTACCCACTAATACGTTGGCGCCAACTATCCAGGAGTAGTAAGAGTCAAAGAGTCGAGTGTTGTCGCTGACAGTAGCTAACAAAAACAGCAGCATGCTGACCGTCATGGCGGCCGCAATTAAAAGATAACGAAGTGCGCGCGTCACTTAGCCTCGGCCTTGTAGTTAAAGCGCGTCCAACCCGACGACATTTTCCAATCGCCACTGCCTAATGCGGTCACTTGTATGGTCTTAGGTAGTTGAGAAACATCTAGACCGAATTGAATCGCAACGGTGTAGTTGGCATCCGCTTTAAGTACATTGGGTTCGGCAACTAACCAACGTCCCGGGTGACGCAGTAATGCCAGAACGTCATCAAGCTGAGCAAAACTTCTATAAAGACTGCCGTCCACGGATGCACGATACTGACGTGTCAGTACGTTGTATGAAATACGTATGTTGCGGCTGGATTTAATGGCGACATCGTCTAGCCAATACCAACGCGGCCTTGATACTTCGAGTTGAAGTTTGAAATGTAAAGGAATGCCGCGCGAAAGCGCATCTTCTAAAGCGTGCGTAAGTTCGACTGAAAAATTACTTGAAAGCGAATAGCCTTCGTCGGTTGCTGACAGAGTGGCATCGACAAATTCAATGCCTTCGGCGGCACAGGCTGGTGCGGCGGTGATAAAGCACAGCACTCCTAACCAGAAACCCAAAAGCAGTTTTTGGATCCCAATCCAGAGAACTCTTAGTATGGAGCGTTGATGTTTAGGTGGCACTAGCCTGAAAAATCCCACGTATTCTTACCTTGCCCAGATGTGCCAGAAGGGGTGCGTTCGCGGAGTGGTAAAAAAACCACGAACTAGCCACCCGGCGATAGTATCAAAACAAGGGCTTTTGGAGTAGCGCGTAAAACAATCCGTCATGATCATCGCCCTCGGCTGACTTAGGCGCTAGCTGCCCCGGGGCAGGCAGGCGCACACAGGAGTGGCGCTGGCAGAAGGCTTCAGCCTGTAGCTCAGACTCCTCAGGCCATATCGAGCAGGTGACAAAAAGCATCAATCCGCCTGGTCGCAGCATGCTCCACAAGTTATCCAAAATGGCGGAGCCTAGCTTTGCTAAGGCGCGGGCATCTTCCGGACGCCTAAGCCATCGTATGTCTGGATGGCGCCGCACAATACCTGATGCCGTGCAGGGCACGTCGGCCAAAATTCGATCAAACACCTGCCCATCCCACCAATCTTTGTGGCGCGCATCGCCGCAAAGCAGCTCGGCTTTGAAATCTAGTCGATCAAGATTGTCCGAAACACGGGCTAGCCTAGACGGGTCATTGTCTAGCGCCACCAGAGAGATATCCTCAGTTTCAAGCATGTGCACGCTCTTGCCTCCGGGTGCGGCGCAGGCATCCAACACGCGCATACCTGGTTCAAGCTGCATCAAAGGTGCGGCCAACTGCGCTGCGGCGTCTTGCACAGAGACTCGGCCCTGCAGAAAGCCGGGAATGTCAGAGACAGGCGTTGGCTGCGTCAGGCGCACTGCCCAGGGCCCCAGTTGAGTTGCCTCTAACTGTTGCTGGGTAAGTAGTTGGAGATAATCTTCAACACCACCGAGTCGGCGATTAACGCGCAAGGTGAGTGGTGGTCGAGCATTACCTGATTGAAGAATGTCTTCCCATTGATTCGGCCAATCTTTACGCAGCTTATCTATCCACCATTGCGGATAATTCCACTGCGCTTCTTCGGAGGCATTCGCGGTGCGTAACAAACGATCACGTTCACGCAAAAAACGTCGCAACACAGCATTCACTACGCCTTTAGCGCGTGAAAGCTCACGGTCTGCTGCGCATGCAGAGACGGCTTGATCAACCACAGTATGTTCAGCATACGGTTTGCTGGCATCAGCTAACAATCCCAAGCTGATACGTAATAGTGAGCCGAGACGCTCTTGCTGTGGTGGTGCATCTAATAGCAAATCCATCAGCTCAGAACTCAGTCCCCAACTTCGCATGCTGCGATAACTGATGTCTTGAATCGCGCCGCGTGCTGCGGGCGGTGCACGCAAACTATCAAAGGTGCTGTTCAGCGCTGCAGGCAGCGAGGTCCCTGCACTCACCATAGTGAGTGCACGTGCTGCGCCATCCAGTGCGAAGGCTAAGGAATCGAGGGCGATCTTCACTATGCTGCCTGCATGGGTAGTTCGTCCAACCAGATACCTACATCATCAAACACGGCCTTGGTATCAAGTTCATTGAAAATTTCGTGATATAGATTTTCATACGTACATAAATCCAAATGAGTTTCTGAGCTGGCCTGTGCAAATCGTAAGCTGCCGGTTGAATCAACTAGCTTATCTTGTCCTGCCACTAGTAGCAGTGTCGGCAGGTCAAGTGAGCTTGCGTGAGTAAAAACATCGTGCATGGTGGTGAGCATGGAATTGAGTAATCGTGCGCTGATACGATCGTGTACCAACGTATCAGCAAGATAGGAAGCAACAACCGTAGGATCGTGCGACAGATACTGGGTTTTTAATCCGTTTGATAGAGTGAGTGATGGTGCAACTGAGCTTAGTACTTTCAGTAATGATCGCTCTACAAAATTCATATAAATTGCGAGTGCAGGCGCTGACAAAATCAAACCATGTAGATCACACATTTTAGATAGTGCGAACTTCGCTGCAAATAAACCACCCATGCTATGCCCGAGCAATAGCTGTCGCGTTACTGACGTTGGGCAGCTCGCTTGCCAGTCGTGCATGACTTGTTGTGCATCGTCGAGTAAGCTGTCTTGATGGGGAATATCCCCGCGCCTACCCGATGATTTGCCGTGGCCGCGAAGATCATAGGTGCGCACCGCAAAGCCGCGCGTACAAAAATAATCAGCGAGATGCGTATAACGCCCGCAGTGCTCGCCCAAGCCATGCATGAACACGATGCTTGAGTGTGCCGGGCTGGCAGGAAAATAATCTACGCAATTTATGTTGGTGCCATCGCGCATTTTCAGCATCAGTGATCGCATCTCAGGCATCACACTCCCCACATCACAAAGGCATCTTCTTTCTGCGCTGTGCGCATCATTTCGAGTAACGGAAATGCACGCGCGCTAATGCTCACTTGTTTGCCAGACTCGAGCTCGTCACCGTATGAATCTTTACTGTCAATGTGATCATGGTCTACAGCAGGTTGACGTTTGCTGAGAGTGATTTCATTTTCCAGCGCTGCGATAGCTGTGGCCATGTCTTCGGCAGTAATGATGCCTTGATCTACGTCTTTGCCCAGCGCATCAAGTAAAGGCTTGGCGTGCGTCTTGTACATCAACAGGTCGGCAGCAGCTTTTGATTTAAAGGTAATCAGCATAAAAGTCGCAATCAAAAATAGGAGGAATTCCAATACTATGTAAACGCCTTGGCCGTACTGCAAAATCACAAAGTAATACGACAATGTTCAAGAACGTTCTGC